>JADLDC010000083.1 GCA_020846885.1 Acidobacteriota bacterium
ATTCGCCTATGTCTTCGTTCCAAACTTCCGGATTTGCGGAAATATAGCCTGCCAGCATGTCGATGCATTCCTGTGAGTGAAGGTCGATCACGTTCACGCCGTTTTCGCGGAGCCAATCTATGCCGCCTTGAAAGTTGGCCGATTCGCCGACGATCACGGTACCGATGCCGAATTGGCGCACCAAACCGCTGCAGTACCAGCAAGGGGCGAGGGTGGTTGCCATTATCGTGCGACGGTAATTTCTCTGCCGGCCCGCTTTGCGAAAGGCGTCGGTCTCTCCATGAATAGAGGGATCATTTTCCTGGACCCGGCGATTATGCCCTCGGCCGAGAAGGCTGCCGCTTCCGTCAAAAAGAGCGGCCCCGATCGGAATGCCGCCTTCGGCAAGCCCGGCCCGGGCCTCATCGATCGCGATCTGAAGCATCGCACTCAGTTCCTCGGCGCTTCCCTTAAAAGTCATACCGAAATTTTAAGCGAGGCCGGACCGATATGCTAATCTGAAACAGTATGGTCCATGAACTAGCGGCGGGCGATTACCTGGTGTTTCAACTGGAGAGCGGCTATGGGCTGCTCCGTGTGCTCGGTGTAGATGACGGCCCGACGGATACTGTCTGGCATCTTGCGGCGTATGAGAACTTGTTCATGGATGTAGAATCAGCGGATGCGGCGGTCGCCGATCCCGCTTGCCTTGTCCTGACCAAACCGCATGTCGCTTTGACGGAGCGGGCGTTTGGAAGTACACAGGTCGCGCGCCTGGCAAATCAGCCTCTTAACCACGAGGAAAAAGAGCAGATCAGAAATTGGGACCAGGACCCGGAACGGATGGTGTATGATCGGTCGATCCGGCTGCTGCTTGGATTACGATAACCCACGCCGCTTCTTTTCGCGCCCTAACATTTCGAGTTCGCGGCTTATATGGCCGGCCGCCGAGCTATTCTCTTCGGCCCGCCTTACCAGATAGGGCACAACATCCCGGACAGGTCCGTACGGCACATATTTCGAGACGTTGTAACCGTGCTTGCCCAGTACATAGGAAAGGTTATCGCCCATGCCGTACAACTGCGAGAAGTGCACACGCGGATGGTCATTTGCGAGGCCCAGTTCGTCCATTCTGCGGACCAGATACTCGGTCGTTTCCTCATTGTGCGTACCTGCTACAAAGGAAACGTCGTCGATATGTTCCAGGCAGTATTCGACCGCCGCATTATAGTCTCGGTCCGTGGCCCGTTTATCAGGATGGATCGGCGACGGATAGCCTTTTTCAGCGGCCCGTTCGCGTTCCTTTTCCATATATGCTCCGCGGACAAGTTTCACCGCATATACATAGCCGTTGGCCTTTGCCTCGCGCCGGGCGTCTTTGAGATGCTGGAGGCGGTCTGTCCGGTAAAGCTGAAGCGTATTGTAAACGATCGGGCCTTCGAGGTTGTACTTCTCCATCATATCCGTTGCGAGGCGGTCGATCGCGTCCTGTATCCAACTGTCCTCAGCGTCAATAAAGATCGGCTGTCCTACCTTATATGCAAATTCACAGATCTCATTTACACGAGATTGCAAATGCTCGCATTTTGTCTGGCTCTTTGCATCGAGCTTTTTCTTGCCGCTCAACCGCTCGAGCGTTCCAAGCGGGGCGATACCGGTAACCTTGAAAACCGCAAAGGGAATTCGCGGATCATCCTTTGCCCTTTCGACGGTCCGGATTATCTCATCCTTTGTCCGGTCAAAATCCTGCTCGGAAGACCGGCCTTCGATCGAGTAATCCAGGATGGCGCCGATGCCGGATGCCGCAAGCCGTTCGACCGTTTTTTCACATTCTTCGATCGTCTCGCCGCCGCAGAATTGCTCAAAGATGGTCCGCTTTATTATGCCTTCGACCGGAAGCCCGACGGAGAGCGCGAATTTGGTTGACCACGTGCCCAGAGAATTAAGCAGCGGCGAGTTCAGCATTTTGAAGAGTCGGTATTTTTCTTTTAGTTCCCGATCCGTCAGGTCCGCAAACGCAGTAGCGGTGTCCTGGAAGTCCAGTTTGAGTTCGCTCATAAAGAAGTTAATTTACCACACGGACGCAGACAGACAGAGTATTGAATACTTAACGTTTTGTAAAATTGTGAATCGGCGGAAATTACCCTAAAATCATCATTTTACCTCTGTGCCGCGGCGCCGGGTGGAAATGACATCTTTATGAGCAAAGCACTTCCGAAAAGATCGGAGAATTATTCCGAGTGGTACAACGAGATCGTAAAGCGGGCCGACCTGGCTGAGAATTCCGCCGTGCGCGGCTGCATGGTGATCAAACCGTACGGGTTTGCGATATGGGAAAAGATGCAGCGTGCATTGGACGATATGTTCAAGGCCACGGGGCACCAGAACGCGTATTTCCCGCTTTTTGTGCCGAAATCTTTCCTCGAAAAAGAAGAGGAACATGCCGAAGGCTTTGCGAAAGAATGTGCGGTGGTCACTCATTATCGGCTGAAGAACAACCCTGACGGAAAGGGCCTGATCGTTGACCCGAATGCAAAACTCGAAGAAGAATTGATCATCCGCCCGACATCAGAAGCGGTGATCTGGAATGCATATAAGGGCTGGATCCAGTCGTGGCGTGACCTGCCGATACTCGTAAATCAGTGGGCGAATGTCGTGCGTTGGGAAATGCGAACACGGATATTTCTGCGGACGGCTGAATTCCTGTGGCAGGAAGGCCACACGGCGCACGCGACCGAAGAGGAGGCGATCAGCGAGACGCACCAGATGCTTGGCGTCTATGCCGAATTCGCCGAAGGATGGATGGCACTGCCCGTGATACAAGGAGTAAAATCGCCGAGCGAGCGATTTGCCGGGGCGGTCGATACATTCTGCATCGAAGCCATCATGCAGGACGGAAAAGCGCTCCAGGCGGGAACATCACATTTTCTTGGCCAGAATTTCGCAAGGTCGTTCGACGTTCAGTTCGTTAATAAAGAAAATCAGCTTGAGTATCCGTGGGCGACAAGCTGGGGCGTCTCAACGCGGCTGATGGGCGCGCTGATCATGGCCCACTCCGACGACAACGGCCTTGTCCTTCCGCCGAAGTTGGCACCGATACAGGTAGTTATTGTGCCGATATACCGGTCACCGGAAGACCTTGCGGCGATAAGCGAAAAGATCGCCCCTTTGCTTGGCGAACTTCGCGCGGCGGGAATCTCGATCAAATACGACGACAGCGACAATCAGCGGTCAGGCTGGAAATTTGCCGAATATGAATTGCGCGGCGTTCCCGTTCGACTCGGCATCGGTATGCGTGATATTGAGAACGGCACGGTAGAAGTTGCCCGCCGCGACACGCTGACAAAAGAACCCCGGAACGCGAACTTTAGTTCGCCCGCGGAGTTTGTTCATGAGATCAAGCTTTTGCTCGACGAAATTCAGGAGAATATTTACCAAAGAGCGCTCAAATTCCGCGAGGAAAATACTTTTCTGGTCGATACCTGGGACGAGTTCAAAAAGCAGATCGAAAAAGGCGGATTTATTATGGCCCATTGGGATGGCACCGCCGAGACCGAGGCTGCGATAAAGGATGAGACCAAGGCGACCATCCGCTGTATTCCGCTTTTATCCGCTGAACAGGCCGGCAAATGCGTGTATTCCGGAAAAGAATCGGCAAAACGCGTGCTGTTCGCTCGGGCGTATTAGGAAAAGCGTAGTTTCAAATAACGCAAAGGCTCCGGAAGAGATCGCTCTGCCGGAGCCAATTTTAATGTATCTATCCCTTTGCCCTAAACCGCCCTGCGACCGGTGATCAACTGGATGACGAGAACGACCAGTGCAAGAACGAGAAGCAAATGGATCAACCCGCCGACCGCCGCCCCCGCGAACCCGTAACCCAGCGCCCATAACACTACTAAAATTATTATTATTGTCCAAAGCATTTCATTTTCCCCCTTTTCTTTCTACCCGGCCTGCCAGCTCGTCGAACACGACATCGAGTTCAGTTTTCGAGCAGCCGTTCGGAAGTATTTCTGATTTTGTCCTCACATCTTTATTGAAATCCTTCGATTCCAAATGTTCTTCTGCGGTGGCTTAACGCAAGCCGCATACCAAGGTAGAAAGTATTGAAAATACGCAAGTTGTGATGTGGTCGTGTGAATTGACTGTATTGATCTAGTGCAGAAATGCCGGGGCATTTCGTATGCATTCACTTGGGCACAACCCGATCTTTTTTGCGGATATCGCTCCGGCGTACCGTCACTTCCACCGATTTCAACGGCTGGTTCGTGCACTGCTGATCCATGGAATGGTTGTTGCAGGGTCGCACGCGAGCAGTCGACAAGACTTTAATGAGCAACAGGAGGGCGGAATGAACAATTTCTTACGAACAGGCCTGGCCGGGATCGCGGCCTACAAATTGGGCGGCGGGCTGATCTCGACGATCCTTATATTTATTTTGATCTTTTGGCTTTTGGGAAAATGCTAGGGGTCGAAACCACAAACAAGCGGCCTGGGCACCGAATGTGTTACCAGGCCGCTGAAAATGAGCGTCCACCGCGCAGCGTGCCGATCGAAAAGGCAAGCTCCGGCCGGCAGCGCAAAGCGAATTCGACGATCGATCAAATAAATCCGTGTGTTCGCATGAACGGCACGCAGTGCTGCCATACCTGCATCGAGACGGACGCGTCCTGGGCAAAGGTTATGTTTGTTCCGCCGTCCATGCCGCCTTCGTTGATCAGATCGGTGAGCCGCTGCCCCGGGCCGGGCGTCCACGGGCAGCCGCCCATGCCGCCGTGCGTGCACATGAATGAATAGGCGGTCGGAAACACCGTCGGTGCCCGATACCGCATTCCGTCGTTACCAAAACTTTCCCTCGAACCCGATCGAGGATCGCGGATCACGTGGTAAACATAGCCAACGTTGTTCGGGATCTCCTCGGCGTCGATCGCAAGATGCCGGTCAACACAGTCAAAAAGCAGCAGGGCCCGAACATCTATTCGCTCGCGCTGAAGCCGGGCGGCCATTGAGACTACGCCGGCCGCTCCGCGGCTGTAGCCGGTGAGCACGATCGGTTCCATTACACGAGCGGCGCGCCGGGCGCGGATAAAGCGTAGGCCGCCCTCGATCGCCTCGGGCAAACCGCCGCCCAGTGCTACGGGGCCGCGAAAATAGGCCTTGTTCGGGCCGCCATTTCGGGCGATGCGTGTAACAAAACTGTTCGCAAAAGCAATGTCATACTCGCGGTCGCGTCCCGACCCAGGCAGGAAGGCGCTTCCAGTTCCATCGATTCCAACTACAATTGCCATAATTTTTCTATAGTTTGTGGTTCCTATAAGTTGCGGGCGTAATGATGATACCCCA
Organism: Acidobacteriota bacterium; assembly: GCA_020846885.1. GTDB lineage: Bacteria > Acidobacteriota > Blastocatellia > Pyrinomonadales > Pyrinomonadaceae > OLB17. The sequence goes on from JADLDC010000083.1 coordinate 5,323, forward strand.
AGTCGTATTTTTCAATCAACTGATTTGTTGAGAAGATAATGTCCCAATTGGCTGATGCCTCAACCCAAGTTGGTTTCCCGGCAAATCTTTGGGGCTTTGCGGCAGGCAAGAGGAGCAAGGCCAACGGGTGGATCGATTCGATTATCGGTCAATGAAACGCCGCAACTATCGAAAGTTCAACTTTTTAAGGCCCGCGGACGTCTAATTAGCGTAGGATCGATATGGTCTTACACGATCGAAGAAGATAGAAGGTCTTTGTGGGAGTATCTGAAAGCGGCAACGCATCCGAATGTTTCTTGAATTGACGGATGAACAGTTGGTCGAGCTTGCGGTTTCGACAGAACCGGAGGCATTCGGCGAGATCGTGAAAAGGTGGGAGCGAAAGATCTTCGCCCTCTGCTTTGGTATGCTCGGGCGCGAGGACGAAGCGAAGGACGCCGCTCAGGAGGCGTTTATTGCCGCTTATCGCAATCTGTCAAAGTTTCGCGGCGAGGCCAAGGTCTCGTCGTGGCTGCATCGGATAGCGGTCAACCAGTGCCTGACGTCGAAACGACGGGCTAAGACCAGATCGGAGGATCTTATCGACGAAGAGAAGAACGAGGAAGAACGTTACTTTGTCGCTCCGGAGCGGTTATCGCCCTCTAATTCGACCGAGTCGAAAGAGAAGCACACGCTTGTCCGCCAAGCGGTCACATCGCTGCCGGCCGATCTGCGGCAGGTCGTTGTGATGAAAGAATTTGAGGAGATGACGTTTCAAGAAATATCCGAAACGCTTGAGGTACCGCTGAGCACTGTAAAAAGCAGGCTCTACACCGGCCTGAAACAGTTAAGAATGAAGCTCGAACGCGTTGAGCTTGAGATCGCGTGACAGGAATTATGAACAAGAACAGCGAAAAACTTTCCCCGTCCTGTTCTTCATCCGAAGAGCTGGTCGCCTATCTTTATGATGAGATGGGAGCGGATGAACAGTCTGTATTCGAAACGCATCTCGCGGGCTGCGATCTGTGTACCGCAGAATTCGCGCGTCTGTCATTGTCCCGGCTGGAGGTCTATGAATGGCGGCGCGACGATTTTGCGCCGCTCGCGGTCCCGCATTTTGCTATTCCGTACGAACCGGCAAAGACGAGTTGGGCCGAGGCGTTCCGTGCATTTTTTGCGGCCCCGTCGCGATGGGCGACGGCGGCGGGAGCGTTTGCGGTCTTGACGATCGCCGCTGGCGTCTGGTTCTTTATGCCCGGTTCGCCGGAGATAGCGCAAAGCGGAAAACCCGAGGCGTCACCGGCACAAACGGCCGTCCGCACTGCTGACGCCCGGCCGATCGTTCCGGTTGAACCGAAGCCTGTCGAACAGGCTGCGGCCCCAAAACGGGAAAGCCCGACGGTGGAGCCGCGTGAGCCGGTAAAGATATCCGCCCGTGAGCCGGTGAGGCAAACTGTTCCAAAGCCTGCCAAATCCGAACGACCGAGCGTTCGGACCGAACAGGCAGCACGGCCGACGCGGGCTCCGCGGTTGAATGATTTTGAGGATGACGAAGACACGACACTTCGCCTGGGTGACCTTTTGGCCGAGGTAGATACGACAGATCGATGAGGCCCCGATGATGAGAAAGCTGAAAACCCCCAATCTTTACGTTTTGTTCTGCACAATGTTTTGTCTGTGCTTTGCGGCGTACGGCCAGGAGCCAACACCTGAAGATGTGCGTCAGGGCCAGGCATTCGCCCCGGCGCCGGATAGCCGCGCAGGCCTTGTCCGCGAACTTGGGCTTTCTCCTGAACAGGTCCGCGCGGTCGTCAAGCTCAATCGCGAACGAAAGCCGCTCGAAGATGCGGCACGAAAACGTTTTCGTGATGCACAGCGGGGCCTGAACCTTGCGATATACGGCGACAACGTTGTTGATTCTGACGTGCACGCAAAACTCGCCGAATTTCAATCTGCCCAGGCTGAACTTGCCCGGATAAAGTTTACCAACGAACTTGCCGTGCGAAAGCTATTGACCCCGCAGCAGCTTGTTCGCTTCCGCGAGCTTCGGCGGCAATTCGCTGAAGAACGCAAGGCACTTGATCAAAAGCCGAATAAACCGGCCAATCGGGCGCTTCAGCGCCTGCGGCGTCGGAACCCGCCAATAAATCGATTCTGAAATAGGGCCAATTTGAACGCGGATCAGGCGGATCAAACGGATCAACACGGATAGATCCGTAAGATCCGCCCGATCCGCCTTATCCGCGTTCAAAAATGCATTCCTGCCCCAGGCTTTTACTCTTTTCAAATACTCTCGTTCAGCGGAACCTGTACACATACCTCTCCTCCATCTCGCGCTCCGCTAAACCTATTTTCAATATTCGCGTAGAATAGATATATCTTTCGCGGGATCTGATCATGAGAAAAATTATTCCTTTGTTTATGGTTGCGATGCTGGCATCAACGGCTGTCGTCGCTCAGTTGAACGTGCCGCCTATCAATATAAAGGAGCGGACGCTAGCAAACGGCCTGCGGGTGGTTTCGGTCGAGGATAATTCCAATCCGACGGTGTCTATCCATGTTTGGTATGATGTCGGCGGCAAGAACGACCCGCCGGGCCGCTCCGGATTTGCGCATATGTTCGAGCACATGATGTTCAAGGCGACAAAGAACATGCCGAACGAAAAAATGGACCGGTTGACCGAGGATGTCGGCGGGTTCAACAACGCTTCGACCTGGCCTGATTTCACGAATTATTATGAGGTCGTTCCATCAAATTATCTTGAACCACTGCTCTGGGCCGAATCTGACCGGATGGTCAATCTGAACGTCGATGAAAAGAATTTCGCATCCGAACGCGAAGTGGTCAAGGAAGAATACCGGCAGGGCGTGCTTGCACCGCCATACGGCAAGCTATATTGGCTGCTTGACGACCTGACGTTTCAAAAGCATCCGTACAAACGCGGTGTGATCGGGAACCTTGACGAGTTAAGTGCCGCGACGCGAGCGGATGCCGAGGCTTTCTACAAGACCTATTACCGGCCCGATAATGCCGTACTGATCGTGGTCGGCGATTTCGAGCAAAAGCAGCTCGATGCGTGGGTCGATAAATATTTCGGCCGCATCCCGAAACCGACGGGCAAGATACCGAGGGTAACCGTTACCGAACCGGAGTGGACGACAGAACGCCGCTTTAACGAGACGGGCCCGCGCGTTCCATTCCCGGCGACGGCCGTTGTATATCGTGCTCCGCGCTCGAACCGCGCGGATATTCCGGCACTGCGGATCGCCGCCGCGATCTTGTCCGGCGGCGAAAGTTCGCGGTTGTATCAGTCACTTGTCCGCGATCAGCAGATCGCACAGGAGGCCGATCTCGACCTTGAACTGAACACCGAAGGCGGCAGGATTTCGTTCATCGGCATCGGTTCGGAAAAGGGAACATCGGAAAATCTCGAAAAGGCGTGGCTTGCGGAATTGAAGAAAATGCAAGACGGCGGCGTTACGGCCAAAGAACTGGAAAAGGCCAAGAACGGCCTTATCGCGGACGCCATCAGAGGCCGCGAAACAAATGACGGCAAAGCAATTCTGATCGAACGCGCGGTCGCCTATCAGGGTGACCCGAAAGCGGTGAACTCCGTCGTCAGCCGGCTTCAGGCGGTCACGGCAAACGATGTGAAACGTGTGATGAATCAATATTTCAAGAACAACAACCGCGTGGTCATCTACTATAACCAGGCAAAACCAGCGGAGGGAGCGAAATGAGAGGATCAGTTTTAAACGCAGAGACGCTGAGACGCAGAGAATTTTCAAGAGGCCGGTCGGGATATCGCACATTTTCTTTGATCCTGTGTTTTTCTCTGTGTCTCTGCGTCTCTGCGTTGAATATCCGCGCCCAGGAGACGGTTCCCGCACCGGGTGCTGAGCGGTCGGCGGCGATCCCGTCGGTCAGGGAAGTAAAGCTTAAGAACGGGTTGACCGTCGCGGTCATTGAGAAAAAGGGAATTCCGCTTGTAACGGTCGAGCTTCTCGTAAAGAACGGTGCAAGCGCTGAAGATCCGAAAAAGGCCGGCCTTGCCAACCTTACCGCCGACCTGCTGACAAAAGGGACCAAAACCCGTTCAGCGACGCAGATCGCGGAAGATATGGAGTTTCTCGGTGCTTCGATATTCTCTTCGGCTGGATGGCAAAGCTCGACGCTTGGCGTTTCAGTGACCTCGGATAAGTTCGACAAGGCGATGGACATCTTTGCGGATGTCGCGCTGAATCCGTCATTCGCTGAGGACGAACTAAAGCTTGCAAAATCGCAGGCCCTTGATGAACTGACGTACAACCTGACACAGCCTGGATTTCTGGGCAACTACGTCGCAAGCAAGTTTAGTTTTGGCGAACATCCGGCGGGCGGAACGCCGAACAGCGTCGAAGCGCTCTCGCGGGCCGATGTTGCCAGTTTCTATCAACAGAATTACCGGCCGGCCGAATCCGTTCTGATCTTTGTCGGCGATATTTCCACCGAAAAGGCGATAGCAACCGCCGAAAAATATTTCGGGGCGTGGAAGGGCGAAGGCCGTGGTTTCGGTTCGACGAAAGGCGCGACCAGTTCGGCCGGGCCGGACAAGGAAGTTGTTGCCCGATTTCTCGTCGTCGATATGCCAAAGTCAGGACAGGCCTCGGTCAGCTATCTCAAACCGATCCGCGGCATCGGCCGTGCTTCGAAAGAATTCTATCCGGCTTCTGTTCTTAACTCGGTGCTCGGCGGCGGCTACTCATCGCGGCTGAATCAGGAGATCAGGATAAAGCGGGGCCTTAGCTATGGCGCGGGCAGCGGCTTTGGCTGGCGTGCGGGCAAGGCCAATTTCAGTACGCGAACACAGACAAAGAACGAATCGGCAGCCCAGGTTGCCGAGCTTGTCATCGCCGAGATCAAACGGCTGGCCGATACGACGGCTGACGACGTCGAGTTAAACCCAAGAAAATCGAGCCTGACCGGCGGATTTGGACGGACGCTTGAAACGAACGAGGGAATGGCTTCGGCCCTGGCCGAGCTATACACGTTTGGAATACCGGCATCGGAACTGAATGCCTATATGGCTGATGTCAACGCTGTCAAAGCGGCCGATGTGCGGTCATTTGCGGCCGCTGACCTTTTCGGCGGCGATATGATCATTGTCGGTGACTACAGCGTTTTCAAGGATGATCTTGCGAAGCGTTTTCCGAATGCGCAGATCAATGTCGTTAAGGCTGACGAACTTGATCTTGACAGCGAAACGCTGCGAAAAGGTGATCTTAAATAGCAGGCGTTTGCCCGGTTGAAGGAGGCCGTGAGCAGCGGCTTGGCCTCCTTTCCCATCGATCCTTTTGTTTCGATCTATTCGGCCGACCGCCGGCCGCCTATGCATTCAAACCTACGTTCATTTATCGACAACCTCCGCCGCGAAGATGAGATCATCGAGATCTCGGCGGAGGTCGATCCGTATCTTGAGATCGCCGAGATCCACCGCCGCGTCATCGACGCGGGCGGCAAAGCGCTGTTGTTCCGGAATGTGAAGGGCTCTCCGTTTCCGGTCGTCACAAATCTGTTCGGGACAAATAAACGTGTTGACCTCGCATTTGGCAAGAGGCCGCAGGAATTTGTAAAGCGGGCGGTGGAAATGGCGGAGAGTTTGATCCCGCCAAGGCTGGGGAAGCTTTGGGGATTTCGGGACATGGGACTTTCAGCATTGAAGATCGGGACAAAGGCTGCCAGGCGTGCACCTGTTCTAGAGGCTCGTCAGCCTGAGGCCGATCTAGAAAAGCTGCCATTGCTCCAACTCTGGCCTGAGGACGGCGGACACTTCAACACGCTGCCGCTGGTTTATACCGAAAGCCCTTCAACAGGAAAATCGAACCTTGGCATTTACCGCATGCAGCGGTACGACAAAACGACAACCGGCATGCACTGGCAGATCGGCAAAGGAGGCGGATTTCATTATTTTGAGGCCGAACGGAAAGACGAAAGCCTTCCGGTCACGGTCTTCATTGGCGGGCCGCCGGCGTTGATAGTTTCGGCCATTGCCCCACTGCCCGAAGATGTGCCTGAGTTGATGCTAGCCTCGCTCCTGGCCGGTGAAAAACTGGCAACCGCCGCGAATCCAATGGCCAACGGCCATAGGCTGATTGCCGAAGCAGAGTTCGCGTTGTGCGGCCATGTGCCGCCGCACGAACGCAGGCCGGAAGGCCCGTTCGGCGATCACTATGGCTATTATTCGCTGACGCACGATTACCCTGTATTTCGGACAGATGCTGTCTTTCATCGCAAGGACGCGATCTATCCCGCGACGGTCGTTGGAAAGCCTCGACAAGAGGACTTCTACCTCGGAGATTATCTGCAGGAATTACTCTCGCCGTTGTTCCCGCTCGTGATGCCTGCCGTCCGAGATCTTTGGAGTTATGGCGAGACCGGCTTTCACTCGCTGGCGGCGGCCGTTGTAAGAGAAAGATATTCGCGCGAGGCATTGTCCGCCGGATTTCGCATACTTGGCGAAGGCCAGCTTGCGTTGACCAAATTTCTGCTTTTGACCGACACGCCGCAGGACCTGCGTGATTTCAAGCGGCTTTTCGAACATATCCTTGCGCGCGTTGATTGGCAGCGTGATCTGTTCGTGTTCAACCAAACCGCATTCGATACACTGGATTATGCAAGCGGAAAGATCAATCACGGGAGCAAGTCGATCTTGATCGGCGTTGGCGACGAGCGGCGTGAGCTTGCCCGCGAGTTCCACGGCGAACTCCCGGCGGGCATCACGCGTGCCGAACCGTTCTGCGCCGGCTGCATTGTTGTCGAAGGCGATACTTATGCGAACGACAAGGACCTGGCGTCGCGCATCGCTCGTGCGGGTAAGTTTGATGAATGGCAGGTCGTGGTGCTTCACGACGATGTAAGCGTTGCCCGCTCAACGGAAAAGTTCCTTTGGGCCACGTGGACGCGCTTTAATCCGGCGACCGATATTTTTGCCCGAAACGTGACGGTAAAGAACAGCCATATCGGTTATGAAGCTCCCGTAGTGATCGACGCTCGAATGAAGCCGTGGTACCCAAAAGAGGTCGAAGCGGCGGACGAGACCGTAAGCCTGGTCGATCGAAGATGGAACGAATACTTCGCCGGCGGCGTTTAATATTGTAATGAGAAGATTCTTGAAGTGGGCCGGAGTGTCGATCCTTGCGGTTGTTACGCTGATCACGGCCACGCTCGCCTATGCGTATTTTATTGAACCAAAGCGGCTTGTCACTAGCGAGGCCGAGCTGGCGGTTCCCAACTTTAGCGCGAAGCTCAACGGCCTGAAGATCGTCGCCATTTCCGACATCCACGGCGGTTCGAACGCTGTGACCGAAGCAAAGCTGCGTGAGATCGTCGCACGTGCAAATGAGCAGCGGCCGGACCTGATAGTTCTGCTTGGCGATTATGTTTCGGAACGAAAGTTCGATCGCGGTGCGCTCAACAAGCCGGAAGGCACCGACCGGACCGAGCTGCGAATGCCGGTCGCGACGATCGCCGACGGCCTCGCCGGATTTAAGGCGAAATACGGGACCTACGCCGTGATCGGCAATCATGATTGGTGGCACAACGAAGCGTCGATCCGGCGGGAATTCGAACGTGTTGGGATAAACGTGATCGAGAATGAGGTCATCCCGATAGATATTGGCGGCGAAACGCTTAATCTGTGGGCGATAGAAGACCTGTGGAAACACCGCCGCGTCCCCGTGCCCGAGAATATCACAGCGGAGACACGCAATATCATCGCCATTACGCACAACCCGGATTCATTATTAAAGGTGCCTGGGAACATCTCGCTAATGCTTGCCGGGCATTCGCACGGCGGGCAGGTGAGTTTCCCGTTCTTTGGGCCGATGGCGTGGGTAAACGACCGCAGGTTTATGAAAGGCGAGGCCGTTGCGGACGGCAAACATGTGTTCGTGACCTCCGGCATTGGTTGTACCGGGCCGCAGATACGCTTCGGCGTGCCGCCTGAGATAGCTGTCGTAACACTGAGGGCCGCGGAATAGATGCCGACCACCAGATCTCTTTTGCTGATAGCTGCCGCGTGCCTCGCCGTTGGTCTGCTGTGCGTCGGTTACGGATATTTTATTGAACCGGGCCGGCTGGTTGTAAACCGCTATGAAATGGATATCGCCGATTGGGACCCGGCGTTCAACGGCTTTCGTGTGGCGTTGATATCCGATATTCACGCCGGTTCAAATGATGTCACGGCCGACCGGCTGCGTGAGATCGTTGACAGAACGAACGAGCAGAATGTGGACGCGATCTTTCTTCTTGGCGACTACGTCTCACAGTCGCGCGGCCGAATGCCTGACGGAAGGCGCGGAGTGAAGATGGAGCCGGCGGAGATAGCCGAGGGGCTGTCCGGGCTGCGGGCGCAGTTCGGCGTTTATGTCGTGCTTGGAAATCATGACGAGTGGTATGATCCGCAGGCCGTCGGGCGTGCGTTCGAGCAGAAAGGCTACACGGTCCTGAACGGCAAGCTTGCGGAAATAAGGCTGAGCGGCGGGCAAAAACTTCGTGTGTTGGGATTGAAGGACCACACGACGATCGGCGAATGGAAAGTGTATTCCGACGCGGCAAAGAAGCTGCTTGAACCGACGAACGGGCAGGGAAATGTCATCGTCCTGCAGCACAGCCCGGATGTCGTGCCGGCCATCACGGGCGGCCTTCGCATTACGCCTGACCCGATGGTGCTGTTCGCCGGCCATACTCACGGCGGCCAGATACGTCTTCCTGTTATCGGAGCACCGGTCGTGCCGTCGATGTTCGGGCAGAAATTTGCCCGCGGCCATGTCCGCGACAGCGGAATAGATGTTTTCGTCACATCCGGCATCGGGACGAGCATACTTCCATTCAGGTTCCTCGTCCCGCCCGAGATCGCCGTGGTAACTCTCCGGCGGGCAGGCGATTAACCACAGAGACACAGAGAAGAATAAAAAGGAAAGTGCTTTTAGTTTGTATCGAGTCGAGCAGTAGAAGGCCTAACCTATCTTCTCTCTGTGCCTCTGTGTCTCTGTGGTTAGATCACGCCTACTACTCTGTGTCTCTGTGGTTCAATCACCTCAACATTCCGCGCACGTTTTCGAGGCTGCCGTCGTTTTTGGCGGGTTTTAGGTTAAGGATCTTGCACATCAGTTCGTACACATTTACGTTCGCGAACGGCTCCGCGACGTAACCGCGTTTGAATGCGGGGCCGTGGGCGATGAATGTTGCCTGCATTTCCTGGTACTTGTTGTCATAGCCGTGTGCGCCGCGCGGTCGGTCGAGTTCGTCTGCGTCTTTGTAAAAGTCATTAAAGCGTTTGCGGCTCGTCGTTATCCAGCCGATCTCCGACGAACATACGATCGGGGCAACGCGGGCACCGCGGTTGTAGTGCAGCCGCTCCGGTATCTTTCCCTTCAGCCAGCAGGTTGTGTGCGGCAGGGCCTTGATCTTGTCATAGATCGCGTCGGTCTCGCCTTCCTTGGGGAAGATCTGCACGATCTCGTTCGTCCACAGGATGCGTTCGGCCAGTTTGAAGTCGAATGAGTCGTCGAGATACGTGGCGTTCTTCGCATACGACGGCGCCATGCCGTGGTCCGATACGATGATGACGTTAACCTGATCTTCAATGCCTCGCTGCCGCAAACCGTCCATCAGGCGTGCGATATATCCGTCCACTTCCAGTGCGGCGTAGCGTGTTTCTTCCGCGTCCGGGCCGAACTCGTGGCCGATGTCGTCCGTGGTCGAAAAATACATCGACACCATCGTCGGACGTTTGTCCGCGGGCAGATCGAGCCAGCCCAGAACTTTATCGACACGCATGATGTTCGGCACTTTGCCGTCGTAATTTCTAAAATATGTCGGCTGCCGGCCTCCGATCGGAGCCTCGGTCCCGACAAAGAAATACGACGCCGCACGCTGTCCCTGCTTTTCCGCCGTGACCCAGATCGGCTCGCCGCCCCACCAACGCGGGTCCCGCACCTGTTCGGGCTTGGACATCGTGAACACGGTCCCAAAATCATAGACGTTGTTCTCAACTATTCCGTGGTCCTCCGGGTACAGGCCGGTTGCGATCGTGTAATGGTTGGGAAAGGTCTTGGTCGGAAAAGACGGGATCATCCACTTTGCACGCACGCCTTCGGCCGCAAGCCGCGTCAGGGCAGGCGGCCGGAATTTGTCCAGATAATCGTAGCGAAACCCGTCAAGCGAGATAAGAATGACCGTCGGCCGCAGATCCGTGACGCGCGTCTGCGAAACCGCCGTCAGTGTCAGAAGAATAAACGCAGCCGCCAGCACACCAAAGCGCCGGCGCATCGATCCGGATGTCTTCATACAAAATGTTCAGGTCGTGAGAATTTGATCTTTAGTCATTATACACGCAATGCAAATCCGCGTCATCGCTTCGCGCGTTTCGTCTCGTTTCGTCTTATTCGTGGTGGCGAAGCCGTCGCCGGCTGGACCACGAAATGCACGAAGCGGGGAAGCGAAGATCCACGAAATAAAGCGGCGTGTGCCGCCGCCCGTTTGCCCGAATAGCAAAGGCGAACGGCATGTTGGTAACGGGGCGTGTTTTTGCGTATGATATTCGGGTCATGAAACATGCCGCACTCGTATCCGCGCTCGCCGTTCTTGCGCTTTTGGCTGCTTGCGATGTCCAGAGC
>JADLDC010000084.1 GCA_020846885.1 Acidobacteriota bacterium
ATATGGTCCGGATGCGCGAGATGAACGAATCGTACAAGATCTGCCGCCAGGCGCTTGAACGATTAAAGCCCGGGCCGATCAAGGCCGATGCCCCAAAGGTCGTTCTTCCCGACCGCGACGATATGCGGAAGCATATGGATTCGCTCATCCACCACTTCCTGATCGTCGCCGAAGGCTTTAATGTCCCGCCGGGCGAAGTTTATATGCCCATAGAGGCATCCAAGGGCGAACTTGGCGTATATATGAAGTCGAACGGCGGCCCGAAACCCGATCGAGTACACTTCCGCGGGCCAAGTTTTGTAAATCTTTCCGCCCTGCCCGTGATGACAGAGGGCGAAATGGTCGCGGATGTCGTGGCTATCATTGGGAGTTTGGATATTGTTTTGGGTGAGATAGATCGGTAGCAAATGGACGAATCATAATGCGAACTCTTGTTATGATCCCCACTCTCTTGCAACCGGCAGCAGTAAATGCAGCTAAATCATCTAAGTCCCCGCCTCCTCTATTGGACGGGGTTCCGGTGAAGGTAAGTGGCGTGATTACATACAATTTTGTTCCATAAGAGTATGCCTGGAGAATACGACGAGAAATTTACAGAAATAACGGGAATTCTGCACGAGATGCAAAAGTCGCTCGGGCGGATAGACCGTTTGCAGGGCGGGCTGGATGAACTGCAAAATTCAGTCGGGCGGATAGACCGTTTGCAGGGCGGGTTCGATGAAATGCGTCTCGAAATGCGTGATATGAGAAAAGAGCTTCGAGAAAATGTTAATGAAACTAAATCCGTTAGGAACGAAGTTAAATCTGCTAGAAGCGAAGTCAAATCCGTCAGTCGGAAAGTCGATATTTTGACCGGCCAATTTACCAGTGTAGTAAGTGAATTCATAGAAGATCATAAGCGAATCGACTCCATCGAAAAGCGAGTCGAGCAACTGGAGAATCCAGTTCACTGATTAATTAGAAGAGATCGTATGGCAATGGCAGAAGCTTCAAAAACCGAACTGAGCCGCGATGAGCAAACCGAGCAAACGATTAGCGCAATTAGGATGTTGAATCGTCTGTCGGTCGTGGAGATTAGGTTGAGAAGATCGGATCGATTGTCGGAAGATCTTAGAAACGAGATGAAGGCTATAACGCACAATATTCATTCTTATACTGACTCTCTGCTTCTTGGTGAGGATGTGCGCTCAGATTTAGGTACTATTGGCAAACAAGTTACTGAGTTCGAACAAAGAATTTCTGTTTAGCGATGGCAACAGCAGCCCCAACAACATTTACTGATCAGGTCGAATACACGGAAGAGATCGCTGAGTTCTCGCCCGAGGTCATAGCTGAGATGAACGAGCATCTGGCGAAGTATCCGCCGGAGCGCAAACGGTCGGCTTTGATCCCGATATTGATGCTCATCATCCAGCGCGAGCGCGGATGGGTAGACAATCCGGGTGTTAATTTCCTGGCGAAGTTCCTCGATCTCGAGGTCACGGACATTTGGGAGACGGCGACATTTTATTCGATGTTCAACCTTCGACCGGTTGGCCGCCACCATATCCAGATCTGCAAAACGCTCTCGTGCCGCATCATGGGCGAACCGGCGATCACAGATCATATCTGCTCAAAACTCGGCATCCATCCCGGCGAAACGACCGATGACGGCAAATTCACCGTAACAATGGTCGAATGCCTCGGAAGCTGCGGCACAGCGCCAATGATGCAGATCGGATACGATTTTCATGAAGACCTGACGAAAGAGAAAGTCGATAAGATTTTGGATTCATGTAAGTAGGGCGTTTCTCTAGCCCGCACGCTAGGAATGGCCCATGCGGATACGATGTTTTACAAAGTAGTTTTGCAACGATCAAGTGAAGGTTACAGCGTGTCCTGCCCTGTTCTGCCGGGCTGCTGGTCGCAGGGTGAGACTGAGCTGGAAGCCTTGCAGAACATTAAGTCGGCGATCAAGGAATATCTGGAGGTTCTGGACGAAAACCTGGAGGGAGCGGACGTGCGGGAAGTTGAGGTTGCGATCTAGATGCCGAAAGTTTCCGGCATCAACCATCTGATCGCCGTAAGGGCTCTTGAAAAGGCCGGCCTTCGTATCGCGCGACAGGGCAAGCATATAGTAATGACAAATGGCGAACGGATAGTAACAATTCCTCGCCATAATCCGGTGAATGCACTCACGATGGGTGGAATTATCAAGGACGCGGGGTTATCTATAGAAGATTTTCGGAAGCTTTTATGACCAATGCCGACATCATTCGCGGGCTTTACGAATCATTCGCCAGCGGCGACGTCCCTGCCGTTTTGGGAGCGTTCGATGAGAACATCAGATGGACTGAGGCCGAAGGCTTTATGTACGGCGGCACGTATAACGGGCCGAACGCTGTGCTTGAGAATGTCTTTATGAAGCTCGGCACGGAATGGGAAGGTTTTGCCGCCGTGCCGAACAAGATCGTTGACGGCGGTGACGGAAATGTCATTTCGACCGGGATCTATTCTGGTAAGTTTCTTAACACGGGTAAGAGTATCAGCGTTCCTTTTGCTCATAGCTGGGAACTGAGCGACGGAAAGATCAAGAAGTTCACACAGTACACGGACACAGCCGTGATAGCCAGAGAATTGGGAATATAGCGTTTTTCGCGGACAAGAAGGTCCGTGTTCCGTTTATGGAAATCAAAGCAATTGGCTGCGAACCATTATCATTAAAGCGCGTCGGCATGAAGGACGGGCACACGCTAAAGGTGTATCAGGACACCGGCGGGTATGTTCAGCTCAAAAAGGCGCTTGGTATGGCACCGGCGGATATCATTGAAGAGGTAAAGAAAAGCGCTCTTCGTGGACGCGGCGGTGCGGGATTCCCGTCGGGCATGAAATGGTCTTTCGTGCCAAAGGACAACCCAAAACCGAAGTATTTGGTTTGCAACGCCGATGAATCCGAGCCTGGTTCGTTCAAGGACCGCTACCTTTTGGAATACGACCCGCACGCGTTGATCGAGGGCATGATCATCGCGGGCTGGGCCCTTGGGTCAAATACCGGATATGTCTATTTCCGCGGCGAATATAACTATCTGATCCATATCCTTGACCGGGCGCTCGCTGAGGCGCGTGCGGCGGGTATTTTGGGCAAGAATATCTTTGGCTCCGGCTTTGACATGGACATTCATTCCCACACGGGAGCCGGCGCTTATATCTGCGGTGAAGAGACCGCATTGCTATCCAGCCTCGAAGGCTTTCGCGGCCACCCGCGGATGAAGCCGCCCTTCCCCGCCGTAGAAGGCCTGTATGCCTGCCCGACCGTGGTCAATAACGTTGAAACGCTGACAAGCGTTCCTCAGATCCTTGAAATGGGCGGCATCGCCTGGCGCGATCTTGGTACCGAAAAATCGGGCGGTACAAAGCTGTGGTCGATCAGCGGACACGTAAAAAAACCGGGCGTCTATGAATTGCCGATGGGCTATGCGGACATGGAAAAGTTCATTTTCGAAGACTGCGGCGGCATGCTTCGCGATGACAAAAAGCTAAAGGCCGTGATCCCCGGCGGCTCGAGCGTTTACATAATGAACGCCGGCCAGATCATTGGAAAGAACGTAACACTCGATTACGAAGGCCTCGTAACGGCCGGCTCCAGCCTTGGAACAGGCGGAATGATCGTCATGGATGAGACGGTCGATGTAATGGAGTCCACAAAAAACTTGTCCGAGTTTTACAGGCATGAATCGTGCGGCTGGTGCACGCCGTGCCGTGAGGGAACAGATTGGATCGTAAAGATCTTTAACCGGATCGCCGCCGGCGGCGGGCGGCCTGAAGATGCGAAGCTGCTTCTGGATATATGCGACAACATGGAGGGCAGAAGCTTCTGTCCGCTCGCAGATG
>JADLDC010000085.1 GCA_020846885.1 Acidobacteriota bacterium
GACATATTTATCCGGACGGCGTTGATGCCGGCCTCGATCATCAATTCGATCTTTTCCTGAGTGTTGGAGGCGGGCCCGAGAGTGGCCAGGATCTTTGCCTTGCGCATAGATGTCTATTTTATGTTCTAAGCCTAGAGTTGGGAAACGAGAGGAGCTTTATTTACGCCGGTCACTTAGTTTTCGGTCCTTGAGCAGGTAATTCGCGGTCGTTGCAACAAAGGTAGAATGCGACCAGGTCAGCGGCGAGACCGAAACCGGTTCGCCTGTCTCCGGGTCAAGCTGTTCCGCCAGAACGCCCGACGGCAGAGCGGTATCAGCCACCCATTCCAGTATCTTTAACGCGGGTTCCAACTCCTTTCTCGATCTGGCCCTGGCAATGTAAAAGTCCGCCAGCCACAGCGAACAGATATACCAGGTGTTCCCTGGATGGCCGTCGGACGTCCGCATATAGCCGTCGTTCTCGAAACGGGCCAGCCCGCCGCCGGCCGCAAGCCTTTCGCGGATGGAGTCCATTGTCCCGATGACCTTCTTGTCATCAGGTGAAAAGCATCCGAAATAGAATGTTCCGAACAACGATGCATCGACAGTGATATCCGGGGTAACGGCCCCGTCACTGCTAACCTCGATCGAGCGGACAAAGCGGCCTAGTTCCTCGCTGAAAAGATGTTCGCTCATCGCATCGGTTATCTCGTCGGCCGCCGTCGCGTATCGCGCCGCGAGTTCGTTCTCGGCGAAGAGCCTTGCAAAATTCGCCGCGGCCTTGAGTCCGCCAACGACCGTTGAACAAGTGAATGTATGTATCCCCCGGCGGTCTTCCCATAGATTCCAACTTGGTTTTGGCAGTTTGAGGGCCGGATCGCGAAACGCCGCCAAAAATTCAGCGCAAGGAATGACCATTTGACGGTATCTCTGGTGTGTAAACTCGATGTCGCGATACCGGTCGTAATGCTCCCAAAGCGCCCAAAGGACCAACGCCGTCTCATCTTCCTGAATGGGAATAAGACGCGACGCTGTGTGCGGATCCCATGCCGCATGCCAGCCTGAGGCTACTGTTCCGTCCGCATTGTATTTTTGAAGAAAGTACCCGTCGGGATCGACGATCCGGCTGCAAAGTTCGAAGAACCGGCGCGTGATATAGGCATAGCCGGCAAGATCGAGAGCATTGGCGATAAATGCCCCGTCGCGTGTCCACAGATAGCTGTAATGATCGGTCGCCCGCTCGGCCACATCCGAATCATTGGCCGCAAGCATTGCTCCGCCCCGGTCGATCTGCGTGCGGATGATCAGCAGCGAGCGTTCGTACATCTCAACTACTTTGTCTGGAAGCCCGCGAAAGTCAGTGTCATTTTTCCTTACCCAAGCCCGCCAATAGTTGCCCGTGTAGTCAAAATACTGCTGCGGGTTGCGTTCAAGTACATGGCCGTTCAGTTGAACGGCCTCGTCGTAGCTTGTCCCCGCGGCGATCCAGTAATAGAACTCGAACGATGCGGCCGGGGCAAGCGAAGTATGGACGCCGATGGTGGAATCCACTGAGCCTTCGGTGATAGCACCCATACTCAGATGGCCGTCCTCGGCGTCGCGCCAGGTGCCTTCGTGTTCCCGAAAGGCCTTGCGCCCTGTGGCGAATGAATCGAATCCCGGCTCGGTGTTTATCAGAAAGTATCGATGCTTTTTGTAGTGGATCAGCGAACGGGTTTCCGGATCATAGAACGCCGTATCGCCGACCTTGTTCTCATAGATCCTGAAATCGTGATGAAGAAAAACACGGATATCGCGGGTGTGATCGGCCGTGTTCGTTACCCGAACCTTGCGAACAAAGATGTTCTCGTGGCTTGCGACCGTGTCGTTCGACACGATCTCGATACCGAGCGCCGAATTTGTCAGCCTGACATCGGTAACCAATGTTTCAGGCAGGTACTTCAGCTCTCGTGTCCAGTCATCCGAAAAGACCCACGAAAATTTACCGCCGGCCCAAACGCCGAAACGAAAAGGGAAGCCCTCGGTATGATTTTCCTGTCCGACGTGGGGAAAGTAGATGTCGCGGATCTGATATTTGCTGTCGAAATTTACAAGCAGGCTGCCGTTTCCGACCGGGATGTCGCGCATAATAATGAACGGGAAAAAAATGAGAAAGTCGTTAAACCGGCTAGAGCGATCCGATAAGTTTCACGGCCTTCTCGACAACCTCGCGCTCGTTCTTGAAAACGAGAAGATCGAGCGCCTCTCGAACAGTCGCCCAGCGAGCCTCAGCGACCTCGTGGTCGTGATCGGCAGGGTCGCCGGAAATATATTTCATCAGGAACCACGATACACGCTTGTGGAATCGCTTTCGCTCGCCGTCATAATTGCCCACATACCAATATTCGGTCTGGTCGAGCGCCCGGACCAATTCGGTGTCGATACCCGCTTCCTCGCGGACTTCCCGCTGTGCCGCCTGCTCGGACGTCTCGCCTTCATCTATCATCCCTTTCGGAAGCTGCCAACGGCGTTCCGGTTCGGTCAGTATGACGGCTATCTCCAAACGGCCGTCCACATTGCGGTATGCCACGCCGCCCGCGGAATATTGGTCTTCAGTTTTCAATTTTTCAACGGCTGCCATTTCTTACTCGCCGTTCACCGCCTTTTCAACGGCCTGGTCGAGCTCTTTGCGGATGGGTTCGCTGAATCCTGTAATCTTTTTTACAAGCTTTCCTTCGCGGTCGAATATCGCGGTTTGCGGAATGGCGGAATCATTACCAAAAATGAATGAGGTCAACGCATCTTCCGGATAGGCGAGCGGATAATCTATCTTCAGCCGTTCGACAAATTCCGGTATCTTCGGCTTATCCTCTTCGCCTCCGACGTGCAGGCCGACAAGCACCAGATCATCGCCATACCTCGCCTTTAGCTCCTTGAGATGCGGTATCTCTTCGATGCACGGCGGACAGTAAGTCGCCCAAAAATCAAGAACGATCGCTTTTCCGCGGTAATCCTTAAGTTTTTGTATCGTGCCGTCCATTCCGGTCCAGCTCATTTCGTGGATCGGCTTCATCGCCCGGCCCTGCGAATCCTTCAACGGAACGTCGTTTATTGATACAGGCTTATCCCCGACCACAACCGGCGCCGCCGCCGGCCGGCATGAGACAGCGGCAAGGATAAGTCCAATAACGAGGGGAAGGGCAAATTTCATCTATGGCTATTTTACACAAAACCCGGAATGAATGTTATTACGCAACGCGTGCTTGAGAAGGCCGGCCTTTACATTCGAACCGGCTCTGCCTACCTTTTATCTAATGGCAATTTACCCGGCAAGAGTAAATGAACGGTTCAGGTCGCCCCGACATGCCGGACGCATCCGTGCGGCGAACGGCGTCGGGACGGCCGCCAGTTTCGAATGCGGCTGCTTTGTGCGTATCTCGCTTGCCGTCGAAACAGCGTCCAAGTTGATCCGGTCGGCAGGTTTTCAAACCAACGGGTGCGGTTTTATGGCCGCCATCGCCGATCTAATTGCCGAGATCCTGGCGGGGGCAAATCTAACTGAGCTGCACGCGCTTGACGAAAATGAGTTTGATCGAGCTGTCCGCGACAGTTTTGGCCCTCTTCCAGCCGAGCGGATGCAATGCGTCGATGTGGTCCTTGAGGCAGCCAGGGCCGCTCTCGCCGATCACCGGTCGTATTTGATCGAGGAATTTCGCGGTGAAAAAGCACTCATCTGTACATGTTTCGGTATTTCCGAAGAAACGGTCGAGGCCTTTATATCGGCAAAACAGCTTCGGACGGTCGAAGACGTAACCGCCGCATGCCGTGCCGGCGCCGGATGCGGTTCGTGCCGAATGCTGATCCAGGAGATGATCGACCAGATCCAGGCCTAGTTGCTTGGACGAAAAAGCATGGAGGCAATGTGATATACTTTCGTATCATTGCCGCAGGCTGCGGCCGATGGAGGGACAAAAGATCGAAGCTGACTCCTGATGGACGACCCCGCTAGTTTAGCCTTTCTATTTTTTCTCGCTGAAGCATCTGATCCGATCGAGGCGCCGACGTTTGGCTGGTCGCTGTTTAGCATCATTTCCGTTGTTCTGCTTGTCGCGGCGAACGGTTTTTTTGTTGCGAGTGAATTTGCCCTGGTTGCGGTACGAAAATCGCGAATCGAAACGCAGGCGGCCGATGGGGAAAAGCAGGCGGTAAGGCTGCTTGGGATGCTGAACCACCTTAATGCGTACATTTCGGCGACACAGCTTGGAATTACGCTTTCGTCCCTTGGCCTCGGCTGGATCGGCGAACCGGCGGTCGCCAAGCTTCTTGATCCGCTGCTTGTATGGTTGGCGTCCGTAACGGGGGCAACATTCCTCATGTCGGGTGCGATCCTTCACACCGTTTCATTTGCCATCGCATTCTCGCTGATCACTTTCCTGCACATTGTCTTTGGCGAACTTGCTCCGAAAACCGCGGCACTTGAGCTGGCAGAAAGGGTCTCATACGTCATAGCCGTTCCGCTGCTTGTTTTTTACAGGATCTTTTATTACCCGATCCGGCTGCTTGATTGGGCCGGCACAAGGACTGTTCGGCTTTTCGGCCTTCGCCCCTCCGGCGAACACGGTTCGAGCTATACCGAAGAGGAGATACGCCAGCTTATACGCGTTTCAGAAGAGAGCGGACATTTGAATAAGGAAGAACGGACCCTGATCAACAAGGTCTTCGAATTCTCCGAAACGACGGTAAAAGAGGCGATGGTCCCGCGGACCGAGATAGTTGCCGTACCAGCGGACAGCACACTCGAAGAATTGGTGAAAATACTGCGGCAGCATGGATATTCGCGGCTGCCTGTATTTCGCGACTCACTCGACGATATTGCGGGTTTCGTCCACAGTAAGGATATCGTCTCTTATATCCTGCGCCCCAAGGCGTTCAGGCTGGAGAAGATAATACAGAAGCCGATGTACGTCGTTGATACGGCCCGCCTTGAAGACGTGCTCCGGCAGATGCAGAAAGAGAAATTCCACTTTGGTTTTGTGGTCGACGAGCACGGCGGTGTTGAAGGCATAATAACTATCGAGGACCTGCTTGAAGAGATAGTCGGCGAAATATCTGACGAGCATGACGAAGAAGTAAATGAACAGATAGATGTGCAGCCGGATGGCAGTATTCTTCTTGACGGCGGGCTGGCTGTCAGGGACTTGAATCGACGGCTTGAAATGAGCCTTCCCGTTTCAGAAAGCTACACAACCGTTGCCGGATTTCTAATGTCTGTGGCGGGCTCGGTCCTTTCGGCCGGCGAGACCGTTTCGTATAACGGACACACATTTACTATTGAAAAGGTAAATAAACGCCGCATTCTGCAGGTCCGAATGAACGAACAGCCGGACCATCCTGTATAATTACGGAAAGCAATAATTAGATCCGAAAAAGGAGCCTGAGAAAATGAGCATGATCGAGCAAGTTTGGGCCAGGGAAATAATGGATTCGCGGGGTAACCCGACGATCGAGGCCGAGGTTATTTTGGAAGACGGAACGACCGGACGCGCCGCGGTCCCGAGCGGTGCATCGACCGGCGAGAACGAGGCCGTTGAGCTGCGCGATGGCGATAAGCTTCGCTATCTCGGAAAAGGCGTTCTCAAAGCGGTCGAGAATGTTAACGAAAAGATCAGCCGTGAGCTTGAAGGGCTGGATGCTCTGGACCAGACACAGATCGACCAGACGATGATCGCTCTCGATGGTTCCGAGAATAAATCGAAACTCGGGGCAAATGCCATCCTTGCAGTTTCGCTCGCCAACGCGCGTGCGGCGGCCGCGTTTCAGGAACTGCCGCTTTACCGCTACATCGGCGGCACGAATGCAAAGACGCTGCCCGTGCCGATGATGAATATTCTCAACGGCGGAGCGCATGCCGACAACAACGTCGATTTCCAGGAATTTATGGTGATGCCGGTCGGCTCACCGACATTCAGCGAAGCCCTTCGCTGCGGGTCCGAGATCTTTCACAATCTGAAATCTGTGCTCAGAACGCGCGGATATTCAACAGGCGTCGGTGACGAAGGCGGCTTTGCGCCGAACCTGAAGTCTAACGAAGAAGCGGTCGAGACAATTCTGGAAGCCATTGATAAGGCAGGCTACAAGGCGGGCCAGAATGTAATGCTTGCGCTCGATCCGGCCGCGAGCGAGTTCTATTCGAACGGTAAATACGTTTTCAAAAAGAGCGATAAACGCGAACTTTCGTCCGAAGAAATGGCCGCGTATTGGACGGACTGGTGCGGCAAATATCCGATCATTTCGATCGAGGACGGAATGGCGGAGAACGACTGGGAAGGCTGGAAGAATCTGACGGAGTCGGTCGGCCGGTCAGTACAGCTTGTCGGCGACGACCTGTTCGTCACGAACGTGAAATTCCTGCAGCGAGGCATTGACGAAGGTGCGGCGAACTCCATCCTGATAAAAGTGAATCAGATCGGAACGCTGACCGAAACGCTCGACGCGATCGAGCTTGCCCGCACACATAATATGACCGCGATCATTTCGCATCGTTCCGGCGAGACCGAGGACACATTCATCGCCGACCTTGCGGTGGCGACGAATGCCGGACAGATCAAGACGGGCAGCCTGTGCCGTTCGGACCGGATCGCGAAATACAATCAGCTTTTGCGTATTGAAGAAGATCTGGGTGACTCGGCCCGATTTCCGGGCCGCCGCGCGTTCTATCAGATCGAGCAGTCAAAGGCGAATTCACAGTCAAGAGGCTGAAGCCGTTGGACATCGAGAAGCTTTTTTCCAACGGCCGGCCGCGAGTTGAAACGCGAGCGATCGTGGACCATATCGGC
>JADLDC010000086.1 GCA_020846885.1 Acidobacteriota bacterium
AGACAAACTGCCATACGCGGATGCTTCGGTTCGCGATCGTCTGTGTAAGCCTGCGTGCCACCTCGCGCGGAAGGTCACGCTCAAACAGAAATTTGGGCCGGCTGAAATTATCGAAGAAAGAGATGCACAGAAATCCAAGCAGAATACCGACACCAATGATGAAGATGATACTCAGCCCAGCGGGTGTCCGTTCCAATACCTGGCCGCCGAACAGGTGTTCGGGCCGCCAATTGGTCCAATCAATTTGAATTAGCGAACCTAACCTCATGTATCGCTTGATGTCTCGTTCTTTCGGGTTTCCTCTGACTCTTCACTGTTAGATGCGTTTCCATTATCAAGCAGCGGCTTTAGAATTCGCGATTCCGGCATCGGGATGCTGGGCAAGGTCGGGGCCGCATTCGGTTTCTCGCCGAGCGGCATTAGTTTTTGTGAAAACTCGAACTCACCTATACGAACCGTTTTTGCAGCCTGCGGCGCCTCGTCATGCTCAACCGGCGGCTCGGGAGCAGATCGCTTGATCATCTCGATCGCCACATCGATGCTCCCGAACCGCAGCTTTTGACCCGGCCGGACGGGAATTGCCTTGCCGTATGCGATACGTTCGCCGTCAACGAATGTTCCGTTGGTCGATCCTGTATCGGCCACGACCAGTACACCCTCACGGTTAAAAAGCAGCGACGCGTGCAGCTTTGATACACTGTCGTCATCCAATGCGAGATCATTCTCC
Organism: Acidobacteriota bacterium; assembly: GCA_020846885.1. Lineage (GTDB taxonomy): Bacteria > Acidobacteriota > Blastocatellia > Pyrinomonadales > Pyrinomonadaceae > OLB17. The sequence goes on from JADLDC010000086.1 coordinate 728, forward strand.
TTGGTCCGGCCAACGGACCTCCGATCGCCTGTTTTCATCTCGATCACGCGTTCAAACGGATTTCCACCGATCTCAAAACGAAAGAGGACCTTCGCTTCGGCGGGCGGAGCTTCCGGCGGAAGCTCGTTTTCCGGTACTTCCACCTTAAGGCCTGGGAGCGTCACGTCGGCGATTCCTTCGTGGTCATTCTCGGCGGCCTTGTCAAAACTTGCGAACAACTTTACACCGGTCGTGAAATAATCCGGCTTGACCGTTAGCGAGATCGGGCCGTAAGTGTAATATCGCCGGTCGTTTATATGATCGATGAGCGCGGTCAACAGTTCGTGTTCAAGCTTTTTCAGCGCCGATTCAGAGTCGGTTGAGAACTTGTCCCACTGCATCTTGAGGGCGATGAAATGCGGAATAAACTTTCGGTTGTCATCCGCGACGCGTGCCTCAGCATCGACCAAACTCTTCAGACGTTCGGAAAGTTCGCTTGTCGCAAGAGTGCTCGAGGGCTTCCACCCGCGGCCTGTCAGCCGGTCAAGTGCATCCCCAACCTTTGTCAAAACGCCGTGTACCAGCCAGTCGGCTGAGAAGGTTTTTTTGTTTTCTGTCACGTTTGCGGACATCTATACCGTGCAATACGCTGCACGGCGAGAATTTGTTGTTATTTTATCTTAATGCTCCCCAACCGCGGAAACGGGTACAGCGATACGGTATAACGGCGGTGGATCGGCATTTCCCGGCAAAATGGCAACTTCTCACCTTAGAATCTCTTGCCAACAAACGTTCAACAATGTACAATATTTTTGGAAATTCTTTTCCGTTCATCTTTTCCTACTTCTAAGTTCCCGATTTACCGGGGAACCCATCAATTAACTGGGCACAAGCGCCGATCGGCCGTGCCGATTCAGAAAGTTAAACATATGCCACATCTTCCGGTTGAACGCAGTCCCAACGGCGCTTCTCCTAAAAACGGGATGAGCGGTTATTCGCTCGTAGAGATCGTTGTGGTCGTCGCGTTATTGTGCGTACTCACGGCAATGTCGCTTCCGTACTTCTTCAATTTCTCGCGGACGTATAAATCCGAAGATCAGGCGATCAAGGTGATGGACCTAATGCGTGAAGCGGGCCAGATCGCATTAACCCAGCGTCGTACTATTCGGCTTGAGATCGACCGCAGCGACACGGCGGCACCATTTATTCGCATGAGTGAAGAGGGCGGCGCGGTCTTGAAGACCATTCCGCTTGAGCCGCTGAACTCAGTACGAATGGATGTTGCGCCTGCGGGGATCAATGCACCAAGCCCGCCGAATTACGCCGCTGCATCGTATGTGAGCAACGTTTGGGCGATCAGATTTCGCAGCAACGGTTCGGTCGTTACCGCCGCCGGCACTACGCCTGTGAGCGCGACGCTCTTTTCATGGCGTCCGAAAATGGAAACAGGAACGCCTTTCAACATCAGCGATCTTAATCCCGCCCGTCCCGAAGAAGTTCGTGCGGTCACGATCTACGGCGGGACCGGAGCGGTCCGCTACTGGAAATACACGGGTTCGGCGTGGGTGCCGTATCAATAGCCGCGAGGAGTAAAAATGAAACACAGATCAGATGCCGGTTTCAGCTATGTGGATGTGATGATCGCGATCGTCATACTTTCGGTCGGTATCCTCGCCTTGCTTTCGGGCATAGCCGGGGCCGTTGTCCAATCGAAGGGGCAGGAGATACAACTCCTGGCCAAACAGGTTGCGAGTTCGACGATGGAGTCGATCATGTCCCTCAAAGAGACAGACCCGAACCGACTGGGCTGGATCGCGATGGGCAACGTGAATACGAACTGGGATGTTGCCACAGGCACATATCGCGGCGTTTTTGTTGTGGGGGAACAGAATGTTCTCGAAGATGCGGGGCCGGATCAAGTGATCGGTACAGCCGATGACACAGGTGCGACAATTCCGGGAATGACGCGCGAGATCGTCATCACCGACCAATGCGACACCGACCGGCCCTCGCCAAATTGTGCCACGCCGGGTACCTGGCCGGTCCGCATCAGGACAGTGGTCGTGACAGTTCGATATTCGGTCAATGGCGTCCGAAGACAGGAACGGCTTTCGACAGTGCTTACAGATTACGCCGCCACGGAGTAGAAACTATGATCAAGATACCGAATCAGAGCGAGCGTTCTAACAGCGCCGAGGCCGGCCTGACCATCATCGAGGTCCTTGTTGCGATGACGATCTTCATCGTCGTTACAGGCTCGATCTTCGGCCTTCTCAGAGTTGCCCAGGTCAGCCGCACTTCCGTCACGAACAACGTCCAGTTGACCAAGAGCCTGCGTCTTGGCCTGAACCTGATCGGCCGCGATACGTACAACGCCGGGCTTGGCTATCCGCTGGATGAGAACCGGGTCGTGCTTCGGGATAACCGGATACAAACGCTGCTTGGCGTTCCGGTCGATGTCAATACGGCCGTGGACAACGTGCCGCCCATCTTTGCGGGCAACGACATCACTCTCAGCACATTCAATACGACGCCGAACACGCGTACTGACCAGGTCACGTTCATGTTCAAGGACGTGAATTTCAATCTGGTCGGAACGGCGCCGCGGCAGGTTTCTTCGACGATCACCGTCAACAGCTTTACGGCCGGTTCTGGCGTAGATGAGCTGACGCTGCCCGCGGGCGAAGCCGCCAAATGCAATGTTAACGACATATTTCTGATTCAGGGAGATACTTCGTTCACGCTTGGCATGGTCACCGCGATCGGCGGCAACAAGCTTTCATTCGGCGGCGATGTGCTCGGGCTTAATAACCCTGTCGCAGGCGGGGAGATGCGGTCGATAACGCCAAAGGCGATCGTCAGGGTCAAGATGATCACGTACTTTGTTACGGCCGACGGCGTCCTGACGCGGCGTGAGTTCGGCAATGTTCTCCCGCCCGGCCTGCCGGCTTCGGGCTACATCGACGAGCCGTTGGTTTACGGCGTCGAAGATTTTCAGGTCCATTATGTAATGGACGACGGGTCCCTGGTCAATAATCCGAGCGCCGGCCCCGACGGGATCGCGGGCAACGCGGACGATGACCTGACAACGCTGGCAAATATTAGACAGGTCCGGGTGACGATCAGTGCAAAAACGACCGAGCTGGATTCGCGCGGCGTTCCGGTCAGCTCCAGCCAGACGGCGACCTTTGCGACACGGAATCTTGGGTACGAGGCAAATTAACAGGCAGTGAGGCAGACTGGTATGAATAGAACCGAACTATCACAAAAAGCTCAAGTTCAGGGAAACAAATTTTCCGATCAGCGTGGGTCGGCAATTGTAATTGCTTTGTTCGTGCTTGCCCTTATCAGCGTTTTCGCTGCTTATGCATTGTCGCGATCGGCAAGCGAGGCCGTATCTATTGGGAACGAAACCGCTGAGGCCCGTACACTCTACGCGGCACAGGGAAGTCTCGAGATGATGACAAGGAATTTCAATAAGATCTTTGAGACAAAGCTGAATCCGACGGTTGCCGACAGGACGTCGGTCGAGAACGGAGCGGTACCCGGGCTGCAGCCTGACTTTGCTTTCACCCAGACGCTGGACCAAATAACCAACAGTACGCCAAAGCAGCTATCCGGCGGTCCATACAGCGGACTCTACGCCATCCAGGATACATGGCGCCTGAGGACAACGGCAACGGACAATAATTCGGGATCGCAGATCGTTCTGACGCGAAATGTTCTTAACAATCGTATCCCGATCTTCCAGTTCGGTATTTTCTATGACGATGACCTCGAACTGTTCCGCCCGCCGCGATTCAGCTTTGGCGGCCGCGTACACTCTAATCGGCATTTCTTCGTCTCGCCGGGCGGTGAGGGCGTTTACTTCGATTCGCGTGTAACCGCGACGGGCCATATTATTACGCAGACCTGGCGCAACGGATATACCGGCGACAGCAGCAACAATGAGACCTGGATAAAGAACGCGACGGGCACATACAAGCGGCTTTCGCCGACGATGGGAAGTGTTCTAAACGGAACCCCGAACGTTTTCGCGTCCGGCA
>JADLDC010000087.1 GCA_020846885.1 Acidobacteriota bacterium
AAAAATATCCGGCGTTCGGAAACCTTGTCACCCGCGACATTGCGACGCGCGAGATATTTCAGGTCTGTCTCGAAGGCAACGGCGTCGGCGGTGAGAATCAGGTCTATCTCGACCTGACGCATATCGACGCCAATACGCTGACGCGTAAATTGGGCGCGATCCTTGAGATATATGAAATGTTTGTCGGCGACGATCCGCGGCATGTGCCGATGCGGATCTTTCCCGGCGTGCATTATTCGATGGGCGGATTGTGGGTCGATTTCGAACAGCGTACAAATATTCCCGGCCTATTCGCCGCGGGCGAATGCGATTATTCTATACACGGTGCCAACCGGCTTGGGGCAAATTCGCTTGTCTCGTGTGTTTACGGCGGATTTACGGCGGCTCCGTCGGCGATCGAATATGCAAAGAACGTTGAACGCGACAGTACCGAAACGAACGGCATCTTCGATTCAGAGCTGAAACGCCAGCAAGAGATCAATGCTCAGATAATAAGCAGCGAAGGCGGCGAAAACCAATACAAGCTCCACGAGGAAATGGGCAAAGTGATGACGGACAATGTCACCGTCGTCCGCTATAACGACCGTCTCCAGGCGACCGACGACAAACTGCGCGAGCTGCAGGAACGGTTCCAAAAGATCTCGATCAACGATTCAAATCTCTGGGCGACACAGGCCATACCGCATGCAAGACAGCTTTGGAATATGATGAATCTTGCACGCGTTATCACGCTCGGAGCCTTGAACCGCAACGAATCTCGCGGCGCCCATTTCAAGCCGGAATTCCCCGATCGCGATGATGAGAACTGGATGAAGACCACCATTGCCGAATACGCTGACGAGGCCCCGGTCTTAAGTTATGAATCGATAGATATTTCCCTGATCGAACCGCGAAAACGTGACTACTCAAAGGGCAAAGCAAAGGCCGCCGAAGTTCCCAAGCCAGGCAGCGAATTAAAACCCGATAAGGGCCGCGCGGAAACATGGGCGAATGATTCTGAGAAGTTGAAGGAAGGAAAGTCGATCGAGGAATAGATTGCGATGGCCTTACGAGCTAAAGCAACCGACAGGCTGTCGGTTGAAGAATACCTGACCCGGGAAGAAGCGGCCGAAGAAAAAGGTGAATACGTCGGCGGTTGCGTTTACGCAATGGCAGGCGGGACCGACACTCACATTCAGATCAGCTTCAACCTGACACGTATAATCGCTGAGAAGTTAAGAGGAAGGTGTCGCGCTTATCAAAGCGAAATGAAAGTTCGCGTCGAGGCAGCCGATGCATTTTATTACCCGGATGTAACCGTTGTTTGCGGTGACCAGCAGTTTTACAAAGGCCGCCGCGACGTGATCGAGAATCCGATCCTGCTTGTGGAAGTGCTTTCTGAAAGCACACAGGAATACGACAAGAACGATAAATTCTTTGCGTATCAAAAGATCGAGAGTTTCAAAGAGTACCTTTTGATCTCGCAGCAAAAGCACGCGGTCCAGCAGTACACCCGTCAACCGGACGGACATTGGAAGATACAGGCATCGATCGGTGTTGAAAGCACGGTGTATCTTGAGTCGGTCGATCTGGAAATTCCAATGCGTGAGATATATGATCTGGTGGAGATTTAATAACTGATGGAGACGAACGTACAATTTAAGAAACGTCTGGATAACCCGCCAAAGAGTGTCAAAATTAAGATCCAGCGGCGGGAAAAGGACGACGCGCCGGTCTACTGGGAAGTGTTCGAGATTCCATATCGCCGGAATCTAAACGTTATTTCGGTTTTGATGGATATCCGCAAAAATCCGGTTACGATCGAAGGGAAAACGACCACGCCGCCGGTTTGGGACATGTCTTGCCTTGAGCAGGTTTGCGGTATATGCACGATGGTGATCGACGGGCGCGTCCGGCAATCATGTTCGGCTCTGATCGATAACCTGTTGATCGAATCGGGCAAGGATACGATCACGCTTGAGCCTATGTCGAAATTCCCGAATGTACGCGACTTGAAGGTCGATCGTTCGCGGATGTTTGAGCATCTCAAACAGGTTCACGCATGGATCGAACTCGACGGCAGCTACGATCTCGGCCCCGGCCCGCATATTTCGAATGAGGTCGCACAGGAACGCTATGCCTATTCCCGCTGCATGACCTGCGGATGCTGTCTGGAGGCTTGCCCGCAATATTCCGAGGAACAATACATCGGCCCGCAGGCGATCGCGCAGGCCCGGCTTTTCAACATGCACCCGACCGGTAAGACGAATATCGAAGACCGGTTGAACGGCTTGACCGGCGACGATGGCATCGGCAACTGCGGCAATGCCCAAAATTGCCTTCAGGTATGCCCGATGGGCATACCGCTGACGCGGGCCATTTATGAATCGAATCGGGACGTGACGATCAATTCGCTTTTCGGCTGGTTGAAGAAATAACTGAAACAGTTCAACAAAACGGGCCACCCCAAAAAGGCGGCCTGCTTCTTCACAACTACACTCCCACGCACCAGGGTGAATATCAGCCACAAGATCTTCCTCTCATTGAAGCGTCGCGACAATGGGAACGCCGTCAAACGGCAGTTCGATCAGCTTGGTCCCGGTGTTCTCGGAAAGATATTGGCGCAACTCGTCAAGCTCCATCGGCTTCGCGAAAAAGAAGCCCTGAGCACCATCACAGCCTAGTTGTTTTAATGCCCGCAGTTGATGTTCCGTCTCGATACCTTCAGCGACCGTCTTCAAACCCAGGTTTCTCGCCAGGGCAAGTACCGTTTTCACGATCTCAGTATTCCTTCCTTCCTGGTCGATCGGGTCAACGAACGACCGGTCAATTTTCAGCGTTGATATCGGCAGTTTGATCAGGTAACCCAAATTCGAGTATCCGGTCCCAAAATCGTCTATATCGATCTCGATGCCAAACTCTCGAATTTGGTTCAGCATCTCTATCGCTTTTACCTGATATTCGAAAAAGATCGACTCAGTTATTTCAAGTTTTAGCCGGTTTGCGGGAAAATGCGTATTTTCCAGGATCCGCATTACATTCTCGGCCAATTTTGGCTGGCCAAATTGCCGGCACGAAAGGTTTACGCTAAGCGTTATCTGATGCTCGGGCGAGACCGCGTTCAGGATAGGCCCTATCTCGCGGCAGGTCCGCTCAAGAATGTATTCGCCAAGCGAGTCGATCATCCCGATCTCCTCAGCGATATTGATGAATCTCGCCGGTGCGATCTTGCCCAGTTTCGGATGCATCCATCGTGTCAGCGCCTCGATGCCGGTTATCTCGCCGGTCGAGAGTGAGAAAATGGGCTGATACATCGCGTAGATCTCGCCGTTCTCGACCGCCCGACGGAGATCGGTCTCAAGCTGAAGCATCTCCTTGGCGGCATGGTGCATTTGCTCGTCAAATACTTCGTGGCGGGCCTTGCCGGCACGTTTTGCCTGATACATCGCCGTATCGGCATCGCGCATCATGTCCTCAGCGGAAAGGTGCTGGTCCGAGGCATGCAGAATGCCGATGCTCGCCGAGCTGTACACCTCATAGCCGCCGAGGTCGAAGGGCTGGCTGAACTTTTGGTTGATCCGCTCGGCTATCCGGACCACCTCGTTCTGGTCATAGCCGCCCTCGACCAGGATCGTGAACTCATCGCCGCCAAGCCGGGCAACAATGTCGGATGGACGCAGGCAATCGCGAAGCCGGTTCGCGATCCCGATAAGCAGTTCGTCCCCGATCAAGTGTCCGAGCGAGTCATTAACATATTTGAAACGGTCGAGGTCGATAAAAAGTACGCTGATCTTATGATTGCGATTTTTGCCTGCGGTTTTAAGGGCAGCGCTGAGGCGGGCCATGAACATCTTTCTGTTCGGAAGCCCGGTAAGAATGTCATGCGTCGCCTCGTGCTTGAGCTTTGCCTCCGCCAATTTTCGCCCTGTAATGTCCTGTATCTGAAAGATCAGGTTCGGAGCGGCCATTTTTGAGTCGGCGGCCGTTGAGACGCTCCATAATGTCCAAACGGTCTTGCCCGCCTTATGAATATATCTCTGCTCCATTTGGCAGTTCGGCGACCTGCCGGAAATAAGTTCATTGATCTTTATCAGCGTATCGCCAAGGTCTTCCGGGAAAAGCACCGATTGGAAATCCATCCCAAGGAACTCGTCCTCGGAGTATCCCAAGATCCGGCAGAGCGCATGGTTGACCTTCAGCCACTTGCCGTCCGCCGCGACCAGGGCAATGCCTATCGGCGCATGATTGAATGCGCTTCGAAACCTCTCTTCCGATTCACTGAGTTCGACGGCCTTTTCTTCGAGCTTCCGGTTGGCCTCTTCCGCCTGTTCAGCCTGCTGGATCGACATCTCTATGTTCTTCAAATACATCTTGTATGTCAGGAAGATGAAGAAGATCACCGGGAATGACGCGAATATCACAACAAAGCCAAGCGAGCCCGCGAGCAGATGCAGGATGCCGGCACTGACCGCACCGACAAAATATGTAATAAAGCTATAGGCGTATTTGTTCTTCCAGGTCTCCCACAAAGGGAGTTCGTTCTTGAGCGCGTCATGCACCGATGCAAGTGCCGTGTTCGCGATGAACTGCGTCACCGCAATGATGGAGAGCGCGACAATGACCTTTTGCGGATAGCTCCCATTGCCCGCCGCCGGCGAATCGAGGTTAAGCCCTGACAAAGAAAGGGCCATATAAACCAGCGCCGTTGAGATAGCAACCGCCGCCGAATTAAAGAATACGGTCAACTTCCGATTGCAGAACCGCCACGACGAGAAAAATGCTTCGACGGCCGAAAGGATTATCGCGAGCTCCCCGCCGTATGTCAGCAGAGCAAGGAAAATGAATGTATCGGAGACCGCGATGTGCGATTTGAATTTTGGGATCTTAACAGTAAGCCGCGAACCAACGCCGATCGTAAAGCAGAAAAGCAGCAGAAAATTCAGATCGACCTTTTGGACCGGCATGCGGTAGACCGCTCCCGACAGAACAGCCAGGCCGCAAATGATCACGGCAAACATAAACTGTTCTGACAGTTTCCGAATTTGCATACCCTGTATCTGAAACTCAGTCAGCGGCGAGAGTTCTGAGAGGCCCGACTGAAAAGAAGGCGATAGATAGTTGTGAAGGGGCCGAGTGTTCCCAACCGAGTGATGCGGGAACCGAACAGCCGTCGGCCTCTAACATTATGACAACGTTCAACTTATTTGTCTATCTTTTTTCTTTGTTAGGCATTTCATGTCCGCCAACGGCCCGTGCCTATCTCCTCGGCGCGCCCAGGGATCGTCCCAGCGATCCCTTGGCTCGCCACTGATCGAATTAGCACATTGTATGCCAACACCTAACTATTGCAAACAAACAATATTAGCGTTCTGCTGGTTACGCCGGTGATCGCAAGACCGGTCAACAAACGATCATGTTTCGGTCAATCTGACAGCAACGGGCAAGGGAGAATGCAAAAAAGGCCGCCCTCGCAGGCAGCCTTTTTTTCGGTCCAGTTTCCTGGGTCTAAACAAACAACGTGGTGCAGTCGCCCGTCGCTTTGTAGCCGGCTTTGAAGTAGCTCTTGTGAGCCGCCGTAAAGTCGACATTGCTGAGCATGCAAACGTTTTCCACACGGTCAAGCAGCCGAATGGTCAGATCCGCCAGGCAGGCAGAACCGATACCGCGGCCCCTGAACTCGGGAGCAACGTAAACGCCTTCGAGGTAGATCGTCTGATCGGTCTCGGCGATGATGTCGGCCTTGAAGACCATCTTGTCACCGTCGAACTTCACGAACACGCGGCCCTGTTCGATCCGGCGGGCAACCCGTTTAAGAAAGCCCTCGCGGTCTTTTACCATCGGGTCCACGCCGCATTCCATGAATGCTACCTCAGCCTGTGCCTCGGCAACCGGGATCAGCTCGTCAAGCGTTGCAAGCCTGAGTTCGCTGCCCGACGTGCTCGGCACCATGAACGGGAAGCTGACCTCAAAGAGTCGTTCCACACATGTCAGCCGCGGCTGCGTAAGGCCGTCGCTGTAATGATTCCAGAACGTTGCCGCTGCCGTTCCGTGCGACATTATCAAATGGATCGGCGTTTCCGAAGTCCTTGCCTTGTGAGCAAAAGCCTTCAGTGCTTCGTCCGATCGTGCCTCGACCAATGTCGAATGTCCGATCAAGGCAATGCCTTCGAGTTCGCCTTTCGAGTTGCGGTAACCGTAGAATTTTCCGCGGTTAAGTTCGCTCTGGAGGCCGTTGTCATTGATGAAGCTGGTCATTACTACCGTATGGACCGGACGCACCGCCAGGAACTTCATCGTTTCTTCACGATTGGTTTCGGTAAGTTCAGCCACTCTCGAAAGGTCAGGCTTGACCTCGATGATCGGCTGGACCGATTTAAGAACGCTGTGATTTGTGTGTGTCATTAGTTGGTTTTTCATTGTCATTTCCTCCATATTTGAAACAACAACTACTGCATTGCCGGTGTATCATCACCGAGCAATAGCGAGTCGCCAACCAAAACGCCGTCGCCCACGAGGACTCCGTCGCCAACAAGAACGCCGTCGCCAACAAGGACTCCGTCGCCCACTAAGACTCCGTCACCGACCAGAACGCCGTCACCGACGAGTACACCGTCGCCGACAAGCACTCCGTCACCGACAAGCACGCCGTCGCCAACGAGAACGCCGTACGAAAGCATCACCGTGCCCGAACCTAACGCTCCGCCGTTGCTTAGCATTACATTACGGG
>JADLDC010000088.1 GCA_020846885.1 Acidobacteriota bacterium
ATGTGCACTTCATCTCATCGTTTCTGCCTACGCGTGTGACGCAGCTTGGCGATCGGGTACATTTCCACGAGGTGGAGATGATGTCGTACCCGCTGTTTGAGCACCAGCCGTACGACCTTGCGTTAGCGACGAAAATGGCGACGGTCGCCCGCAGCGAAAAGCTCGATCTGCTTCACGTGCACTACGCCATTCCGCATTCCATCAGCGCTATCCTTGCCCGTGAATCGATCAAGCAGAAGCGCTATGTGCCAGTAATAACTACTCTCCACGGCACGGATATAACACTTGTCGGCGCCGACCGGTCGTACTTGCCGATAACGCGATATGCCTTGCAGCAATCTGACGGAGTGACGGCCGTTTCCAAATTTCTGAAACAGGCCACGATCGAGACATTCGATTTTGATGAGATCGAAGTTATACCGAATTTTATCTGTGCCTATCATTACAAACGTCTCGAAGATTCGCCGCTCCGCGCGGAACTTGCGCCAAATGGAGAAAAGCTGCTTACGCACGTTTCGAATTTTCGTGCCGTCAAACGTCCGATCGACTGCGTAGAGATCATCGCAAAGATCAGGGAGCAGGGTGAAAATGCCCGCCTCGTTATGGTCGGCGACGGGCCCGAGCGATCGGCCGCGTACTATCGGGCCGAGCAGCTGAATGTGCTTGACGATGTTTTGTTCGTGGGCAAACAGGCGAATATATCTGATTATCTGGGCGTTTCGGACATCTTTCTTTTGCCGTCAGAGCTTGAATCGTTCGGCCTCGCCGCACTTGAGGCCCAAGCATGTGAGCTTCCGGTCATTGCAACGCGTATCGGCGGCATTCCTGAGGTTGTGAACGATGGCGAAAGCGGATACCTGAGCGATATCGGGGACATTGAGAAGATGACGAAAGACACGCTTGGGCTGCTTCGCGATGATGAAAAGCGTCGCGCATTTGGCCTTCGCGGTCGCGAGCTTGCGATCGAACGTTATAGCACGGAGAAGATAATTCCGCAGTACATCGCTTTTTACGAAAGAGTAGTGAACAGGGCCGAATCGGCCGCGGCTTGAAGAATATTTCGGCCGCGGATCTAGGCCGGTGATGCGGATAAGAGATCGATCGATTCCTTAGCTCCCTCTTGATCCGCGTTCGTCCGCGGCAAAACACCTCCTAAATGCTAAAACGTTACATGCACAAACGCGAGCGGCACTTTGCGTTGTTGAACGACAATCGCACCGTACAGCCGTTCGAGTGGGGAACGGAGTTTGTTGTCGAGGATATTGAGCCCCGGCCTCAGGCGGCGAACAGCGCCAACGGGCATGAGACCGGGAATCAAAACATTGATCCAAGAAAGGCACTTGCGGAATTTTCAAGGAATGCTATCGCTAACAGCGACGAGTATTTCGCGGCCCCGGACATCGCCGATTTTCACCTCGAGAACCGGCTTTACCCATCGACTGCGTCGCTCAGCGCCGAAGAACTAAAAACGCCGCCTAAGCAGATCGAGGTTCCGGTTCTGAAGTGGACGAGCGGTGTGGCAACCGTTTCGAAAGAGAACAATACGGCTTATGCGACCTACTTTCCGGCGGCGAGTGGGGTGACGGGGGGGAAGCGAACTAAAGTTCGCGTTCCGGGGGCCGTGATCATTCTTCCGCATTGGAATGCGAAGGCCGGTACATATTTCGATCTGGCCAAATTCTTGAACAAGGTGGGTTTATCTGCCCTGCGATTGACGCTTCCGTATCACGAAGAGCGAATGCCGCCGGAACTTGAAAGGGCCGATCATCTCGTTTCGCCAAATATCGGCCGCTCGCTGCAATCGATCCGGCAGGCGGTGCTCGACACGCGGGCGGCAATTGCCTGGCTTAAACAGCAGGGCTATGAAAAGGTTGGCATTGTCGGGACAAGCATCGGATCGTGCGTTGCGTTCATGGCGTGGGTTCATGATCCCCGGCTCGATGCCGCTGTATTCAACCACGTTTCGGGCTATATGGCGGACGTGGTCTGGCACGGGCTTTCGACCTATCATGTTCGCGAAGGCTTTGGCGACAACCTCGATCTTGATGAACTCCGCCAATACTGGATGCCCGTTTCGCCCATGGCATATATGGAACGCCTAGCCGCTCTCCCGCCGCGGCCGCAGCGTTATATCTACACGCTATACGACCTAAGCTTTCCGGTCGAACTCTCTCGCGACGTAATGCGGGAATTACGCCGCCGCAAGGTCCCGCACTCCAAAGCCGCTATCCCATGCGGACACTATACCTTAGGCGAAAAGCCATGGGTCTATCTGGATGGGTATAAGATCATCTCGTATCTGCGTAAGCACTTGAGATAGGCTGCAACACTCGAAACATCGGGACCCTGATCACTCCTAAGAGATCACTGCGCCTTATCCGTGCTAATCTGTGTCCATCTGAGGATAATACTCTTATGAAGATCGCAACCTGGAACGTCAATTCGATCAATATCAGAATGCCGCAGATGATCGGCTGGCTTGAGGGCAAGGACATCGATGTCATTTGCCTTCAAGAGACGAAGACCGTCGATGAGAACTTTCCGCTCGAGGCGTTGAAGGACGTCGGGTACAATGCGGCGTTTCTTGGCCAGAAGTCTTACAACGGCGTCGCGATCTTGTCGAAGCACCCGATCGAGGACGTTCACAAGAACTTCTTTGACGATGACGATGAATCACCCAAACGGATGATCGCTGCCACGGTCAATGGCATTCGCATTGTCAATACATATATCCCTAACGGGACCGAACTTTGGACTGATAAATTCACGTTCAAACTCGACTGGCTTATGCGCCTCCGCCGTTATTTCGATGAACACTGTTCCGCCGAAAGTGATGTCGTGCTTTGCGGCGATTTTAACGTCGCGATGGAGGAACTCGACGTTTGGAACGCCGCCCAGTGGGAAGGAAAGCTCCATTTCACCAAAACGGAACGGGCCGCGATGTACAACGTCAAGCAATGGGGATTTGTTGACCTGTTCCGAAAGATGAACCGCGGCGCGCAGGAATTCTCCTGGTGGGATTACCGCGAAGGTGCCTGGCAGCGAAACCGCGGCCTGCGTATCGACCACATCTGGGCCTCGCCCTCATTGGCCGCGAAATGCACCGATTGCCACATAGACAAATCACCCCGCGCCCTCGAAAAACCAAGCGACCACGCACCGGTTGTCGCCGAATTTAATAAATAGCCGGAGGAATGCTCTTCAACATCCGTATTCGACGACCTGTGACCGAGCTTGTTCCTGCCTGGCCTTTTGCTTTTGAATCGATCGTCTCTGCCCCGCTAGCCGCTGAATTGTCGTTTTAGTTGTTAAGGAGCAACAAATCGTTTATCTTTTTGTCGCTCTGATAATTACACGGAGGAAAACTAATACGATGAACTCACCCGCGACTGCAAACGACCGCGAGGCCATTGCGGCCACTATTCAACAATATATCGACGGCGGAATTTCGGGCCGTGGCGACGATATGAAGCCCGCGTTTCATGAGGGCGCGACCATTTACGGCTATATCGGACCGGACCTTTTTGGCGGGCCGATTCAGGGATTATTTGACTGGAACGACGGCAATGGGCCGGCGGCGGAATTGACGTCGAATATCGCCGCGATCGATATCGAAGGCACGATCGCCACCGTCCGCCTCGAACTCGACAATTGGACCGGACATAAATTCACGGACATGTTCACGCTGCTCAAAACCGACGGCGAATGGAAGATAATCAGCAAGGTCTTTTATTTGCATCCGTAAACCTACGGAAGGGATGGCGGTAAAGCAGCCCGTGAGATTTGCAGACGTGCTGTATCGTACGCGGCGATGCGAATAAATGCCGCGCCGGTGCTCCACCGATTTTGGCGCAATGGTCCATTCGGATCCGCAGCCTAAAATTTAGCATCGCGTGAAGTTTGCAACCTGGAATATAAATGGAATAAATTCACGGCTGCGGCACGTGTTGGACTGGTGTGCGGTGAATCGGCCTGACGTCCTTTGCCTGCAGGAGACGAAATGCGTCGATTCGCGGTTTCCTAAACAGAAGCTGCGTGCCGCCGGGTTCGATCATATAGAGTTTCACGGCGAAAAGGCGTACAACGGCGTTGCGATACTTTCCCGACACCGCATCTACGGCCTGCAAAAAACCTTTCCCGGTGACGCAGATGATGCTCCGCGAAGGCTGATCGCCGGAACTGTCAACGGCATTCGCGTTGTCAATGTTTACGTTCCGCACGGAACGGCACTCGGCACTGATAAATTTGATCTCAAGCTGGAGTGGCTGAGTCGGCTCAGGAAATACCTCGACGACGGCTTTGAACGCGATGAGAATGTTTTGCTCTGCGGCGATCTGAATGTCGCACTGCACGAGCTCGACGTTTGGAAACCCTCATTGTGGAAAGACAAGACACATTTCTCAAAGCCGGAACGTGACGCTCTTCTAAATGTGAAACGGTGGGGATTTATCGATCTGTTCCGCCAGCTTAACGACGAGGCACGCGAATATTCATGGTGGAGCAATTTTCATCACGACTTTGAAAAAGACCGCGGCCTTCGCATCGATCACCTCTGGGCATCCTCGCCGATGGCCGAGATCTGCATTGGATGCTCGATCGATAAAACACCCCGTAGCTGGGAACATCCGTCCGACCACGCACCTGTTGTTGCTGAATTCCTCGTATAGCCGATTTTCCGATCGTTTTGCGCCGTATTGCTCATGTTTCGACGTCCACTATTTCTGAAACGACTGAAGGCGGCGTCTCGCATTAGGTTCTGGCCTTTGTCAATTTTTGTAAAGATGCCGCAACTTGCCCTGTCGGGATTGCACCGGCTTGATTTCGGTGCTAAAACTTAGCTTCACTGGAATGATGTTTCGGAAACCGCCGGGCGCGCTTTGCCGCAAGACCGGCGTTCTCCAGACTTCGGCCACACGACCAATCAGTTCATAAAACAATTCGGAGGATTTTTGGAGAAGATGAAACGGATCATTTCGTGTCTATTTGTCATCGGCCTGTTCGTTAGCGTCGCATCGTTTACG
>JADLDC010000089.1 GCA_020846885.1 Acidobacteriota bacterium
GCTACAACCTGCCGTATCTCGATTCAAATCAGAACGAGATACTCGCGACCTACTTCAATCAGCCAAAACCAACGGGCGCCGAAATAAACGAACAGCTTGAGAAGCGCTTTATCGATGCCCAGGGCCGGGCCGAAGAGGCCCGTACAAAAGTAAGCCAGGCGGAAAAACTGGCCGAAGAGTTCAATGAAGCTCAGCGGGCCGCGGAGACCGCACGGCAAAAGTTTCTTGAAGCACAGCAGAAGATCGAAGAAGATGTTCGCCGCGAAGTAAAGGCCGAGATGGAGCGGAAGCTCGCGGCCGAGCGCGAGGCCCGCGAACGTGCCGAAGCCGAAGCACGAAAGCTCGCTATCGAAGCCCACGCGCGTGAAGAGGCTGAAGAACGCGCGAATCAACTCGCAAAAACAGCGCTTGAGGCCCAGCATCGGGCTCAGGAACAGCGCGAGATAGCTGAACGCGAAGCACGGCATCGCCAGCAGGAAGAAGGGACGCGAAAGCAGGCAGAACAGGCCGTTGTAAATCTGGCACAGGAGGCCGCCGATGCCCTTCGCCGGTACGAGGCCGCCCGTAAGCAAGCCGAGATCGAAGCCCGCGGCCGCGCCGAAGCGGAAGCAAAACGCAAAAAGGTCGAAGCGGAGATCGAACGCATCGCCGCCGCTGAGGCCGAGCGCCGCCAGCACGCTGAAGAACAGGCATCGGCCCGGATCCGGGAAGAAGCAAGCCGACTCGAAAGCCACGCTATAGAAGCTCAAAAAAGGGCCCAGGAAGCGCGTTCACTGGCGGAGATGGAAGCGCAAAAGCGCGAAGAGGCCGATGCCGCGCGCAGGCGTGCGGAACAGGAAGCCAAGCGGCTTGCCGAAGAAATAATCTCAGCCCAGAAACGTATCGACGAGGCTGAAAAGCGGGCCCAGCTTGAGGCCGAAAAACGTGCGGAAGAGGCAGCCGCCCGCGTTCGTGCAGAAGAATCTGCCCGGTCAAGGACGCGTGAAGATCAGGAAAATTTTGACAGCATACAGCGGCACTTGATGGGCCAGTTGGCCGAGGCCCAGGCCAAAGCGACCAGCGAGGCCGAACTGCGGGCACTGGAACATTCGGCGCGGATCAAAGCGGAAGAGGCGGCACAGGCGCTGTCGGAAAGCCAGGGCAGGGCTCGGCCTGAAATTTCCATTGATCGAGACTCAGCGCCAAATCTTACCGGCGCGACCCAGCCGAGCCTTGAGATGTACTCACCCGGACGGCCGATGGCGGTCACGACCTCGACCGGCCCGACCGACACTGAGCAGATCACGGTCGCCGCCGTCCGCCCGCGTCGGATTTGGGCCGCTTTGCTGGCTGGAGCATTTGCGGTCGTCGGACTTGGTTCCGTGCTGCTTTATTTCGTTATCGCTCCTGGCGGATCGGCCGTTTCAAACGTTAACGAAAACCGCACGCCGGATCTTCCAACCCCGACTCCGGTGCCCGATCTGCCGGCTCGTGTCAAGGACAAAATGATACTCATAAAGGGCGGCCCGTTCATGATGGGCCGAAACGAGGCCGATCCGTCCGATGAGCGTATCTACGCGAGCCAGTATCCAGCCCATCCGGTCGTCGTAGGTGATTTCTATCTCGATCGAACCGAAGTAACGAATGAAGAGTATGCGCAATTTGTTCGTGACAAAAATTTCGATCCGCCGACGGATTGGAGCGGCGGTGCTCCGCCCTTAGGCCGCGAAAAGTTTGCCGTGGGCAACGTTTCGTATCTTGATGCGAATGCCTTTGCCAATTGGGTTTCGACACGCGCCGGCGTTCCGTGCCGCCTTCCGACCGAACAGGAATGGGAATACGCGGCCAGAAGCGGCGCCAAGGACAATGTGTTCCCGTGGGGAGATCAGTGGATCCCGGAACGGACGAACTTCGCGTCCGGAAATGCGCGGGAGGTCGGTACGAACCGCGACGAGACCGAGATCGGCGCCGTAGAAGATATGATGGGAAACCTTCTCGAATGGACCTCGTCACAAATGGATTTCTATCCGGGTTTTCCGGCTGAAAGACAGGAGAACATTGCGGGAAAGATTACGGTCCGGGGCGTTTCCTACACAAAAGAGGGCATCTCAAGCCTAAACAAAACGGACCTTCTTCTCACGCTCCGCCAGGGAGTCTCGCCTGACCGAAAATTTCCCTTTCTGGGTTTCAGGCTGGCGTGCAGCGACAAATAGTGGTTATCTGCCCTGCTAACGGTGTTGCCGGAGATCAGGCCCCTTGCGAGGAACACTTACGAGAAGGATCGAGACCAACTCGTGTTTTAAAGCCATAGCCGTACGGTCCGCGTCGAACGGAGGTTCAACGACAAAGATCGCATCCAGTTTTCCGTCCTCAATTTTCTCGAGGTATTCATCAGGAAGGTCGCAAATATAGCCGTCATCGTCGAACCTTGCCTCAGAAACGCATTCTCCGGCATACATGACGTCCAGCGCGGAAGGCAGGCAGGTAATATCCGTCAACAGTTCCGGTGCGCAGCCGCCGGACAAGAGTGAGAAGCGATAGACAGCCATAGATGAAAGCCCGATCGAAGAGAAAACCGTCCTTTCGTTGACTGAAAGTCCTAAGCCCAGCTTAAAGGGATAAACAACTGTAATTTACATCACTTCCTAAAAGCAGGCAAGAGATTTCTTTTCGATGCCGCATCAACCAAATATCAATTGCTGCGAAGGCGCTTCACCGACCGCCTCTTGGGAGCAGCCTCCGCAGCTTTCCGAACATCAGATCCGTTTCTGGTTGTAAACCCGCTTGCCGAAACGAAGATCGCCGGCAGCGGCTCGGCCGGTTTTCGGATCGGCATATCCGTCACGTCCTTTTTTCTTTGCGGGCCGATGTTCATAACTTTTGAGCCTCTGTATCACTGCCGTACGTTTCCCTTCGCTCGATCAGCGTAACTGCAATAGCCATACCATTTGCCCGTCAAACCGGTGGATTAGGGCGAATCCCTACCGAACATTCCGCAAATCCCAATACTCGGCGCCCTAGATGACCCGTTATTCTGGAGTCATTAAGCTCAAAGCTAACCTTCAATAGTTGAGCAATTGAAGCTGAAATTCATTCTGATCAGTCTCGGGGCGTATTTACTGGTGGAAAATGCGCGGCTGACAGCGGCCGGTTCAACCGGGTCGAAAAGATGTGGATCAGCATAGGCCCTCGGACGGCCCTGGCTCCTTCGGGCCGTCCTTTTTTCTTCAATATTGCGTTATGCGGGTGATCAGATTTGCCGCCTATTACATCAAGCTTCAGGTCCGCGTTGCCCTTGGTTTCCATTACACATCGCATCCGCTGGATATAGCATGGCGTTGGAGTTTCTGGCGCCGAATGGATGAAGCAAAGCGCAGAAACCTCCAACGAACAACAACCTGGGGCCCGTCTCAAAACTATCCGCAAAGCGGTATATAGCCGCACAAGCTCAGCCCGGGGAAAACATCCGGCATTAAAATTTCCAGACAACCGCGCGCCGCTGCGTTTCCGTCAAAGCAGCATTCCTTAGGAATCTTGACAGAAACGGCAGCCCGCTCGCCTGAGCGTCTGCCATAAACCGGCAATGCGGCACCAAATTCGTGCCAGGACAGTAAGATAGTAAGCCATGACAAAATACCTCACTCTCTGTTTCGCGTTCGTTGTATTCTCTTTTTCCTCATTTGCACAGACCTCGCCCGCGTCGTTCCCTGACGTCGAGATAACAAACTTCGGACAGATGGACGCGCATCTTTTCCGCGGCGGCCAACCCGAACCGGATGATTATGCGGCCCTCAAAGCCATCGGCGTCCAGACGATAATCGATCTCCGGAATGACCCGACCACCTACGAGAAAGGCTCCGCTGAATCGCTCGGGATGAAATACATAAATATTCCGATGAGCGGATGGAAATATGCCAAAGATTCTCAGGTCAAACAATTTATGGACCTGATGAACGATCCTGCGACCGGTGTCGCCTACGTACACTGCAAGGCCGGCAAACATAGGACCGGTCTGGTCGGCGCGGTCTATCGACTCGAAAAATACGGCTGGGACTACGATCAGGCCTATAAGGAGATGAAGGACTATGACTACTCTTCCTGGCCGGTCCATTTCAACATTAAGTCGTACGTGAAGGACTATTTTAAGAAGAATAGTTCACGCATTCCGTCGATCCGTGCAAAGCTGAACGCAGCACCTGCGATAGTTGCCGGCGGCGGCGGACAAACGGCGAACTAGCCGATGGAACAATTGCGGCACGACCGGCGGGCCTAACCCGAGCGAACTTGGCGAAACGGCGCGGCCTTGCCGACGCTCTACTGGTAAACATTCGTCAGGTTCTTGGTCCGCCGCCACTCGACGCCTTCGACATTGTCGGCATCGGCCGCTAAGAGCGAATCGCTTACAAGATCGGTAGTAATATCGAGCCTTAAGTTCAGGTAATACTGGATCGAACCGATGGCTCCCTCCTTTTCAGGCGGGTCGAGGCTTCTGACCTCGGCCTCAAGATCATACTTCTTCAGTATTTCGCGCAGCAGGTCCTGGGTCGAGTCGATATTGCGCGTCCTCACGGTCAACTCCATCGACCTAAATGCCTGCGCCGGTTCGTTATATTCAAGGATCCACAAAAGGATCAGCGAGAACACACAAAGCACTACGGCAAGGTCCCAGCGGCCGACTCCCGAAGCAAGGCCCAAAGCGAGGCAGATCAATAGCACCGTCACCTCTTTCGGGTCGCGTATGTTGGTCCTGAACCGGACTAGTGAGACCGCGGCAAAAATAGCAAACGCCCGCGCGGCATTGTCGCCGACTATCATCATCAACGCCGCGGCGACGGCCGCAAGCAGGATCTGCGTTTGCGAAACATAAAGGTTACGCTGAAATAACCTGATGCTCCGTTTTGGACGAAACGCCAGCGCGGCCGAAAGGAGAACGGCGAGGATGAGGCGAAACGTTATCTCAACCGTAGTGACTGCCCAGGTCTTGTTCGGATCAACCACATCCTGCCGTCCGGTACCGAGGACCGCATCGAAGAACGGGATGTCATCAAAGGACGTTTGTGTCTGTGCATCCGCGGGCTGGTTTGCCACGCTTCCAGGCTTGAAATAGCCATTGTAGCGAGCAGCGAACAGGGCGGCTGCAACAGCGACTGCCCCGATCATTAAAATCATTACAGTTGAATTGAGCCGACGCATGATCAATTCTTATTCTCGGCGAGCTTCGGCGTATCGGCGGCATCCTGCAGTTCATTTATCTTTAGCTTGACCGTTCGCGTATAGATCGCCACTTCATCGGGTGAAAAATTTGCCGCCCTGAAGGCATCGCTGATCTGCTTGTCACTCAACTGTCCGAGCAGTCCGGCGAGCCAGCGCGCGTCAGCTATCGTAAAGCCTTTGAAAAGGTCGCGGTTCTTGCCCTTGTATGCCAGTTTGACCTTGCCGTCCTCAACTTCTTTCACAAATTTAGTTTTTGCGTAGTGCTTCGGGCTGCCGACCTTTCTGCCCAACCTGTAAATGATCGGAAAGTTGTTATTGCCAAGCCTGCCGAATGTCGATCCCAGGTCGCTCACAACATACTGCCGTTCGCCATCGACAAACAGGACCTTGTTCTGAAGATCAAGAACATCCCAGTTGGTCATAAAGACCATCATCATCTTCAAACCCTTAAGCTGCTCGGTCCCGACAAAGGGATTTGATCTCCATTTCCACTCATCTCCGCGCTCGACGTCGTCCCGGCGTGCCTCGAGCCGGACATTCTTGAAAGTACCTTTGCCCGGAATGGTCAGCGTCGGAACCAGATAGTTGATCTCGGTTTTGTAGCCGAGGCCCCACAATAGACGGACCGCAGCCGTTTCCGGCCTTGCCTCACGCCCGAGTTTTGCTACCCAGATGCGTCCCGATCCGTCCTTTATCCGATATTTCTTGTTATGGCCTTGTTTCTCTTCCTTGATGAATTCGATACGGCTCAGGTCAGGCCGCATTTTCTTGCCCCCCGGCCCGGCGTACAGATCGCGGCCTGCGATATTGACCTTTTCCCACATGACGGCCCGGCCGGCATTCTGGGCAGCGGCGAGGCCCGCACAGACGAACAGGAACAGAGCGATCCTGATAAATTTCAAACTAGTTCTACCCATATGATCCTTCCCTTGTGCTCGTTCTCCGGCGATGTTGTCCCATCGCCATTTCTACTCCGCCCACATTTGCGGACGTTCAAAATACGCCTGGGCCTCAAAGACCTCTCCTAATTGCGGCATCGGTACGTACGAACCGTCCGGCATCAGTTCTCGCGCCTTCACATTGTCACGAAGGTATGCTTCCAGGTATTCATACCGGAGGAATTTTGCGATCGACGCGTCGCGAATTGGCGCCAGTACCTCGACCCGGCGGTCGAGATTTCGCGGCATCCAGTCGGAACTGCCCATAAACAATTCTCCATTTCCCGCATTCTCGAAAAAGTAAACCCGGCTGTGTTCCAGCAGTCTGCCGACTATGCTGCGTACCGTGATATTTTCAGACAGCCCGGGAAGGCCGGGCCTCAGAGTACACAAGCCGCGGACGATAAGATCGATCCGAACGCCGGTCTGCGATGCTGCATAGAGTTCATTTACGATCTCCGGATCAGCCAAACGGTTAAGTTTCGCGATTATCCGTCCGCTCCTTCCGTTCGCTGCGTGCTCGGCCTCTCTCCGGATCAGGCTGATCATTCGCTCGCGAAGGTTCAGCGGAGCGATCAGAAGCCGCCGCAGATCAAGAGGTTCAGTGTAAGCGGTCAAATAATTGAAGAGCGCGGCGACATCCGCTCCGATCAGCTCATCTGAGGTAAGCAGGCCGAGGTCCGTATAAATGGTCGAAGTACCCGGGTTGTAGTTGCCGGTCGCAAGATGTACGTAACGCCGAAGTTCATCGCCCTCACGCCTTACGATCAGCGTTGTCTTTGCGTGGGTCTTCAGGCCCATCAGGCCGTATATTACGTGCACACCGGCCTCTTCAAGCCTCCGGCACCATTCGATATTGTTGGCCTCGTCAAACCGGGCCTTGATCTCTATCAGGGCGGTGACCTGCTTGCCCGTTTCGCTCGCTTTGATCAGCGATTCGGCGATCGGTGATTCCTTCCCTATCCGATAAAGGCATATCTTGATCGCGAGCACATCGTCATCTTCGGACGCGGCATTTACCAGATCTGTCACGATCTCGCAAGGATCGTACGGATGATGGAGGATCAGGTCCTGTCGGCTGATCAGGTCAAAGTAAGATTCCTTCGATTCAAATGCCGCGGGCACATGTGTTTTGATCGGACGCGGTTTCAGATCGGGCCGTTCGAGGTCCACGATCGTCCAGAAATCCTTTATATTGATCGGATCGCGGCTAAAGTAAGCCGCCTCGTCTTCCAGTTCAAGTTCCTTCTTCAGATATTCGACCACGCGCGGATCGGCGGTATCCGAAAGCTCAAGCCGCTCGACGCCGCCGAACCGGCGTTCCTTCAGATTCTCCTCCATTGTTTCAAGAAGATCTTCGGATTCGGACTCTTTTAGTTCAATGGCCGCACTGCGCGTCAACCGGAATACGGTGCAGTCATCGGGCCCGGCATTTGGACTCATCTTCGCAATGTTCTCTTTTATGACCTGTTCAAGCAGCACGTATCTGTTCCCGGCCCCGTCGATGGGAACAAACCGCGGGAGGAATGACGGTACCTCGATAACGACAAAGAATTCTTCGTGATCGCTTCCCACCACCTTGGCCACCTTTGCGGGAAGGCGGGCGTCAATGAATAGGCCGATATTTATCGAACCGCCCGTAATGTAAGGGAACGGATGCGTCGGGTCAACGGCCTGGGCCGTAAGGACAGGCCTGATATGTTTGTCGAAATAGGTCGCTGCCTTCCGCACGTCGGACTCGTTCAGGCTCGCAAATTCTTCTATCGCAATTTTCCGCCTCTCAAGCGCCGGAATTATGTCGTCGTTGAGGCATGCGGCCTGACGCTCCGTCAACTCCGCGATCGTCCGCCGAACTTCAGAAAGGATTTGCTCGAACGTAAGCCCGTCATGTGCGATCGATCTCGGCACCTCGCGTCTTTGTTTAAGCCTCGGCACCCGCACCATGAAGAACTCGTCAATGCTCGACGACAGGATCGCCAGAAATTTCAGCCGCTCCAGCAGAGGAAGCGATCTGTCCTCGCCCTCCTCAAGCACACGGCGAAAAAACTGTAAAAGGCTCAGATCACGGTCGAAGTATCGGCCTGCGCTGGCGGCAGCCTGAGGTGCGGGGAGAGCTATCTCTTTTCGGCGAACGAGGTTTAGCATAAGCTTGAAGTCATATTTTCAGATCCATTCGAGAGAGAAGCTCTTGCGGCTAGCAAGTGCAAGCGG
Organism: Acidobacteriota bacterium; assembly: GCA_020846885.1. GTDB lineage: Bacteria > Acidobacteriota > Blastocatellia > Pyrinomonadales > Pyrinomonadaceae > OLB17. Next base: position 8,343 of record JADLDC010000089.1, read on the forward strand.
CGTTCCACAGCGGCGAAGCAAACGGTGGAATGTTGATTTTTGCTAGGTCAGAGATCTACAACTCGAGGGTGCGACGAGGGGAGTGATGTGGGTGGGAGAAGTCTCGAACTGCCTAATTATGTCTGATTTTCGTACGCATCAAAAGCCGCGCTGAATTCGCGGCATATCATCGTCGGCCGCGGATCAATTGGACGATCAATACGATCACAGCTACCGCAAGCAGTATATGGATCAAACCTCCAAAGACCTCACCCGCAAGGCCAAAGCCTAGGGCCCAAAGAACCACCAAAATTATGACGATCGTCCAAAGCATATCTAATCCTCCCCGTCTTGGTCAGAAGCCTCGCGGCCTGCCGAAACGCCGACAGATCGCAAGCCGTATAAAAATGATATTGCGGCGCAACATCGCGGAGCGTATCAATATGTACAATGGCTCATCATTTGCGTGCCGCCCTGTTTGTGAATATGAACGCTACAGAGATGATCGGTTGGACAAGCTCGGCCATACTTTTGGCGACGCTTATCAAACAGGTCTACAAACAATGGGCCGAGCGTACGGCCGCGGGGATATCGAAATGGCTTTTCATCGGACAACTCGCGGCGTCGGTTGGATTCACGATCTACAGCTGGCTGACCGGGAACTGGGTTTTTCTGGCGACTAACACCGCCCTGACCCTGAACAATCTCGTTGGTATATCGCTATGGTTAGTATTTCATCGTTCAAAGTCCGAAGCTCGTTCGAAATATTCGTCGGTCAAACCTAAGGGAATTCCCTAAGAAGGCTTTCTTAACCTCCCGATTCCCCTAAAGGCCGATCGAAGCGAATATTTGATGTATAGGCTCAACAGGTTTATTGGAAGGTGACGCGGAGAGGGGTGGTTGCAGAGGCCCGGCGGATACCGGGCCTCTAAGGCGGGCAACCCGAGGACATGGTTGCCCAAGCGCCTCTCCCGGATGATCTTCGTCGAGATGTTTGACGACGATCGCGTTGCTTTCCTTGGTTGCGCCGGTCAGTGTCCGGCAAGCGGAAAATGCCGCAATTCCATATGGGACCATTATCACCGCATATACTGTATCTGGAAGACGATCCTGACTCGGTAGAACTGGTGCGCTTTACGCTTGAAGCGGCGGGAATGCATCTCACCGCCGGCGACTCGATCGAAGATTTCGTCAGGCTCGCAAGTCAACAGGACTTCGACCTGTTTTTGCTGGACGGATTGCTGCCGTCGGGATATAGCTTTGAGATCTGCCCGCGGCTCCGTTCGTTAGCTCCGCTGGTCCCGATAGTCTTCTACACAGCGCTCGGCTTTCCGGATGAAGTTCGGAAGGGAACCGATGCCGGCGCTGACGAATACCTCATCAAGCCGTACATGGGGGACCTGGCCGAAACATTAAAGAAAATAATTGCTCAAGGCGGCGGCTCAGGCGCGAAGAGGGTGGCTCCTACAGACGACCGCTTACGGATGGCTGCCTCCTGAAGTACTGAAGGTGAACAAGTCGGTCCCATTGCCGCGACGCCGGCAGGCACCATTCTGCGATCAAGCACGATCATCCTAGATCGTCTTGGGGTGCCGGTTTTCGTCCAGGAAAGGCCAAAATGGGTTAGCTTGGTGATGAAGCTCTGACGGGTATAGAATTTCAATATTCAATTTTTCGCGTACTGCTCACGATCGGTTCGGGTGCGAAGTAAAAAGTCATCTCCCGCTTTGCCCCGTGAGGCGATAGTTACCAAGTACCGCAGCCGAGGGAAACTTTCAACGAACGTTCTGTTCGCCGAATGCGGTACACTTGGATCAAAGACGGAATGGCGAGTAAGAAGTCCGGCATTTTCGTGGAGAAAGAGAAAGCGGGTACAAATGCGGTTCCCGATTCGCATCGCCCGGCGCAGAATATTGTCCCCGGACCCAAAACGGCCGTAGTTTCTGATGGCGGCGTTGGGGCCCGTGAACATTCGGTCGCCTCTCTCGCCTTTGGATCACACCCCGCCGCTAAAGCGTCCGACGGCCACTCTGGCAATTGGGACCAGGAATTCCTTTTTGCCGTTGCGGAGATGATCCGCAAAAGCCCTCAGGCCGAAGAACTTATCAGAACGATACCGCGGCTGGTCGGCGAATATCTTAACGTTCACCGCTGCCTGTTCAATGAGATCGATCTCGACACGGACACAGAAACGGTCCGGTTCGATCATTCGCGAACAGGCGAAACAGTGGCCGGCACTTATCGTATTTCCGATTACAGTTCAGTAATGTCGGGCCTTATGAGTTCGGGCAAAACGGTCGTTAACCATGACTCCATGCTCGACCCGCGCACGACCGATCTTTACGAAAAGACCTACGGGCCAAGCGGTGAGCGTTCATACGTCGCTGTACCCATGATGCGTAACGGCCGCTGGGTCGCCTCGCTATGGTGCAGCGACGACAAACCCCGCGATTGGACCGGCCCCGAGGTCGCACTTATTGAGAACATCGCGGAACGCTCGTGGGCAGCTGTCGAGCGATTGCGTCATGAAGAAGCTCTGCGCGCGTCGGAAGAACGGTTCGAACTGGCCCAGGCCGCCGGTAATGTAGGTATTTGGGATTGGGATATCTCCGCCGACCGCACTTACTGGTCGGATACTATGTGGAGGTTTTACGGCGAACAGCCATCTTCCGTTAATCCGGACGACAGATTTTGGAGTGCGCACCTTCACCCGGATGACCGCGCCAGGGTGGTGAAGAATCTCGACCGCACCATCAAGTCATTTGATCTGACCTACCGCGACGAGTTCCGGATCATCGGTGCCGACAGCCGCATCATCTGGATAGCTTCAAGGGCAAACATTACGCGGGAGCCTGACGGAAAGGCAGTCAGAGCGTACGGTGTGAACGTTGATATTACAGAACGAAAGCTGAACGAGGAGCGGATAAAACGCAATGAAAGACAGCTTCGGCTTGTCACGGATTCGGTCCCTGCCCTGATCGCATACGTGGACGACCTCCAGCGGTACCAGTTCGTCAATCAAACCTACTCTGATTGGTTCGGATCTGATGCCTCCGAATTTATCGGCAAGCCGGTCAAGGATACCGTTGGGAAGCAAGCCTATACTTTTCTCAGCCCGCTGATCGATAGGGCGCTCAAGGGCGAAACCATCTCAGTCAACGCACAACTCGCCTATGACCTGGCCGGCGTCCGATCAGTTCAGATCAATTACGTTCCAGATGTTGCGGATGACGGGACGGTCAAGGGATTCTTTTCTCTGGTCAGCGACCTTACCGACGCGAAACGGGCCGAAGAATTGCTTAGATCGTCCGAAGAACGCATTGCCCTGTTGATGGAAAATGTAACGGACTATGCCATCTTTTCGATGAATACTGACGGCATCATCGAAAGTTGGAACACCGGAGCGGAGCGGATCTTTGGATACACATTTGAAGAGATAGTGGGAAACTCCGGCGAGATCCTCTTTACGCGCGAGGATGTTTCCCGCGGCATTCCGCAAAATGAAATGCGTAGTGCACGCCAGAAAGGCCGCGCGACGGACGAACGCTGGTATCTTCGCAAGGACGGCTCTCGGTTTTTTGCAAGCGGCGTGATGATGCCGCTTATCGTTGGCAAACGGCTTACAGGCTACGCAAAGATCGCAAGCGACCTGACCGAAAAGAAGCGCCGGGCCGAGCAGCTGCAAGCCGCTCATGACGACCTCGAGCTCCGCGTCTTTCAAAGAACAAAGGAGCTGGCCGAGGCCAACGAACTCCTCCGCCGTGAGGTCCATGAGCGCAAGCTTAGTGAAAGGCAGCGCGTAAGGCTGTTGTATCGAATAGTTTCCGCTCAGGAGGAAGAACGTAAACGAATTGCGCGTGACCTGCATGATCAGCTCGGCCAGCGCTTGACCGCACTCCGGTTGAAACTAGCCTCGCTTCACGACCTGACAACGGAAAAGCCAATAACGGCGCGCGTCGAACGCCTCCAGGAGATAGCGAAGATGCTCGACGCTGAAGTTAGTTTTCTCGCGTCTGAACTGCGTCCGACCATCCTGGACGACCTTGGCCTTGAAGAAGCCCTAAGAGCATTCGTAAATGACTGGTCCCGGCATTTTGATATCGAGATAGAATTTCATTCAAACGGTGTCAACGGCCGACGCTACGGACGCGAGACAGAAACACAGATCTATCGTATTGTGCAGGAGGCCCTTACGAACGTCGCAAAACATTCCGGGGCCGGCAACGCTTCCGTTTTGATGGAGCAGAATGGACAATTCCTTGTCCTGATCGTCGAGGACAACGGCTCGGGATTCGAGCAGGAGAAGCAAAGACGCAAGCGGGCAAAAGGATTGGGCCTGATCGGCATGCGGGAGCGGGCGACGCTGATCGGTGCCGAGCTCGAGATCGAAACAACTCCGGGTAGCGGCACGTCCGTGTTCGTGCGTTTACCTAACCGAAAGAGAGGACGAACAAATGCCGGAAAAGCTTAGAATACTGCTTGCCGAGGATCACCTTACTGTCCGCGAGGGCATAAAGCTGCTCGTCAACGCCCAGGCCGATATGGAGGTTGTCGGCGAGGCCGAGAATGGTGAAGTGGCGATCAAAGAGGCAGTACGGCTTGCTCCGGATATGATCGTAATGGACATTTCGATGCCGGTCCTGAACGGGTTGCGCGCGACCAAACGACTTCGGAAAGCCTGCCCCGATCTGATGATCCTGACCCTTTCGCGGCATTCTGACGACGGCTATCTGCAGCAGTTGATCAATGCCGGCGCGAACGGCTACGTTCTCAAGCAAAGTGCGCCGAAAGAGCTGATCAACGCGATACGCGCCGTCGGTGCGGGCAAGGCGTATCTCGATCCCGCCCTTACACAAAAAGTTATGGGCGGGTATGCCGTCCGTTCGGCCTCGCTGCGGGGCGAGGGAAAGAAAGAACTGTCCAGCCGCGAGGTCGAAGTGTTGAAACTTATTGCTTTCGGATATAGCAATAAGGAGATCGCGACCCGGCTCGACCTAAGTGTAAAAACGGTCGAGGCCCACAAGGCAAATGCAATGCGAAAACTCGGTATCAGCGGCCGCATAGATATCGTCAAATACGCGATATTGCAAAATTGGCTGCAGGACAATTAAGGGCCGACGCGAAACTACGGCAACGACAGGCGTTGCGGGTCGTGCGATCGGCCCGTCTCATAGGGAATCTCCCTACGATAACTCATTCATTTCCCGATTTTCCCTTGGCCCATTGTCTGGCATCCTAGATTCATTCGATGAAAGCAACGGGCGGTTGGCCACGTTCCGCTGTAAATGATGCTCGATTGATCTTGAATCGAATAGTACAAGGGGGACAAAAAGAGGAACGCCCTTTTTCGAAAGGACTTCCTCTTTTTCTTGCCTCAAATTGAGAATTTGCAGGAGTTGAGCGAACGTTATGGAAACTGAACCAAGTGCGGCCGCAGCCGAAATAGATCAGTCCTTTCCGTCGTTGGCGGCCCGGTATCATGAATGGGTCCGGCAAGGCCAATTCCTGTTCGAACTCGAAACCGACGGAACGATCCGATATTCAAACTTCCGTTCACGCCTTGCCGGCGGCGATCTTCATGCCCAGGCCGGAACAAGTGTGTTCGAGATGACGGGAATTCATTATCTTTCTGCTTTCCGCCGGGATTTCATGGGATTTGTTCACGGCGGAAAGAACCGGCAGACATTTCAGTTGCGCGACAGTGACGGGCTTATTGGTGCAGTAATTATTTTGACGCGATCATTTTATACGGCCCAGGACGGACAACCTAGTGAGGTCGTCCTCATGGAACTTAGAGGGAGCTAAAAACGAAAAGGGGGAAAAATGCTTAGAAACGGAGGGGGATTGGGCAAATTTTACGCTGACCCGGCAACGGGCGCGAGACGCTTTGAAGACCAAATGGGCGCGGTGCTCAGCTTTGATGACGGCGTCGCCCTGAGAAAATTCGGAATAGTATCAACGAACCGCGTTCTCGCATCGCTGCCAAAGAATGTGCTGAAGGCGCTGCAGCCGTCAATGAAGCGGATCGTGCTTGATCAGGAAGCATATCTTTTTCAGCCGGATGACGATCCGGAATTCATCTATTTTCCGGAGACGGCTGCCGTTTCCGAATTCCAGATACTGGAAGACGGACGAATGGTGGAAGTGGCAATAATCGGCCGCGAGGGGGCGATCGGGCTTTCAAAGCTGTTTTGCTCGACGCCTATCCCAAATTGCGTTCAAGTTACCCAGGGCGGCAGGGTAATACGGCTTTGCCTGACAGAGGCACGGCGGCTGATCCGTCAAAAGCCTGAAACGGCATTCCATTTCTATCCGTATGTGGACACCTATATTCGCCAGATCTCACAAAAGACGATCTGCAATCTTTACCACAGCGTAAAGGCTCGCTTTTGTACCTGGCTGCTGATGGTACGCGACCGCTGTGACGGCCCGGTGCTGCACCTCACACACGAACAGATCGCGCGAACGCTAGGGGTCTATCGGCCCCGGATCACCTGCATAGCCCGCGAACTGAAGCGGCGGAACATCATCGACTACAGCCGCGGCGGCATTTCCATCTGCGACCGAAGCGGGATCGAGAATGCGGCGTGCCATTGCTATGCCGAACTCGCGCAATACTTGGCCCACACGCGCCCGGGGCAAAGCCGCCTTGTAGCGCACTGACCTAAGCCGGATCACGGCCGGACACCGCAGCCCCCAAGCGGTGTCCGTGTGAGATCGACCGAAACTCTATGGAAAGAACCAACTTCGACAAACAACATTTTGACGTGATCTGCTTTTCTCATCTTCGATGGGATTTTGTATACCAGCGGCCCCAGCACCTGATGAGCCGCTTTGCAAAAGGCCATCGTGTATTTGTTTTTGAAGAGCCTGTTTTCGCGGACGAACCGGGTCACCTGGACATTTCGCGGCGCAGCGATGATTTGTTCGTTGCGGTGCCGCATCTTCAACACGGCACGACGGCTGATGAAATTCCCCGCCAGCAGCGCGCCTTTCTTGAAGGGCTGATCAACGAACGGAACATCGAAAACTATCTGGCGTGGTACTACACTCCGATGATGCTTGAGTTCAGCCGCGGCCTTCATCCGATGGCGGTCATTTACGACTGCATGGACCAGCTCTCTGCCTTCAAAGATGCGCCGCCGGAATTGATCGATCGGGAAAAAGAACTCCTTCGCGTCGCTGACCTTGTCTTTACCGGCGGACAAAGCCTTTACGAAGCAAAGCGCGGATCGCACCCGGCGGTTTACGCGTTTCCGTCGAGCATTGACGTGCCCCATTTTGCTAAGGCCCTTTCAGCGGCCGAAGACCCGGCGGACATGGCATCGATCCCGCACCCGCGTATCGGCTATGTTGGCGTGATTGACGAGCGGATGGACCTCGGCCTGCTCGGCGAGATCGCGGCGAAAAAGCCCGAGTGGCACTTCGTAATGATCGGGCCCGTCGTCAAGATCGATGAGAACGGCCTGCCGCGCCGCAGCAACATTCACTATCTCGGCGGAAAGGACTATAAAGAATTGCCAAATTATATTGGCCGCTGGGACGTAGCGATGATGCCCTTTGCGATTAACGAATCGACACGATACATAAGCCCTACCAAAACCCCCGAATACCTTGCCGCCGGACGGCCTGTCGTTTCAACACCGATCCGCGATGTCGTGCATCCGTATGGAGAACAAGGTCTTGTGTATATAGCGGCAACCGCCGATGAGTTCATCAAAGGGATACAGGCCGCCTTGGACGGCGGGCCGGAAGAACGAAAAGAAAAGGCCGACGCCTTTCTTTCGAATATGTCTTGGGACCGGACGTATGCCGAAATGTCGCGGCTTATAGGCGCCGCGATCGAAACACGGCAAACCGGTGCGGCCCTATCGGCGAAAACGGCCGGGTATTCCTAGCTCCCTGCCCAACGCGCGGTGAAGCTGTTATAATAGGTTTATACGCATTACGTTTCGCTTGGTGCGAAGCATTGAGTCAAGGAGGGAAAAGAATGTTTGACTATTTGGTTGTCGGTGCAGGATTCGCCGGCAGTGTGCTCGCGGAAAGATTGGCAAACGGCTCAGGGAAGAAAGTGCTGATCTGTGATAAACGCCCGCACATTGCCGGCAACGCATATGATTGCTATAACGACGACGGGATTTTGATCCACAAGTACGGGCCCCACATCTTCCATACCAATTCCGCGGAAGTCTTCCGATATCTTTCAAGGTTCACTGATTGGCGTGAGTACCAGCATCGCGTGCTCGCCTCGGTCGATGGAATGCAGGTACCGATCCCGATAAATCTCGACACGATAAATCGGCTTTACGGCCTAAATCTGAATTCGCTTGAGGTCAAAGACTTTTTCGAAAAGATCCGCGAGAAAAAAGACGTCGTCCGGACATCAGAAGATGTGGTCGTAAACGCCGTCGGGCGCGAGCTTTATGAAAAATTCTTTCGCAATTACACGCGAAAGCAATGGGACCTGGATCCGTCCGAACTAGATTCATCGGTCACGGCCCGCGTGCCCACACGCACAAATCGCGACGACCGCTATTTTACCGACACGTTCCAGGCGATGCCAAAGTTCGGCTATACGCGAATGTTCGAGAATCTGCTTGACAGCCCGAACATCAAGATCATGCTCAATTGCGATTATCGCGAACTGATCAATGAAGTAAATTTCCGCGAGATGATCTACACGGGCCCGGTCGATTCTTTCTTCGAATACTGCTACGGCAAACTTCCGTATCGTTCGCTCGAGTTCCGGCATGAAACGCACGACGTCGAGACCTATCAGCAGGCACCGGTCGTCAATTATCCGAACGAGCACGAGTTTACAAGGATAACCGAGTTCAAATATCTAACCGGACAAACACACAGAAAGACTGGCATCGTTTACGAGTTTCCGCGTGCAGAAGGTGACCCGTATTACCCGATCCCGAGAAAAGAGAACGCGACGCTGTATGCAAAGTACAAGGCATTGGCGGATATCCAGCCAAAGGTGCGGTTTGTCGGCCGGCTGGCAACGTACAAGTATTACAACATGGATCAGATCGTAGCTCAGTCGCTGACCGAGTACAGCAAGATAGTCGGCATGAGCCGGAAGGAAGCGGGCATACTCGCCGCAAAACCGCGAACGTCGAGAAGCCTATCGGTCGTCCCGGCGCCGACGACGGCCCTGGTAGAGACCAGCAAAGTCCCACACCCGAGCAACGGTAACGGGACCAAGTCCCTGCCCGCAAATTAACATGCATTTTGCACGCCTTTGACAGCGGCCTCGGCGCTGTCAAAGGCGTTCCTTTGAAGATGGATCTCGTCAGATAACGGTTGATGGATCTCACGCCCACCGCTTTCGTCCGCATAGTCCCACAATCCATTATGACAGTGCCGATTGTCAGCCCATCCCGGATGATTGCATATCGGATAAAGACAAAGGCCGATCAAGGGCACACTGTGCTTCATCGCGATCCGCGATTGCTCGCAGACATACCGGAACCACGACGGCCGCTCGTCATCCTCAATGCCGGTCTCGGCGATCATCACCGGTCGCCCATACCTTGCGTAGTATTCCCGAAGGATCTCATTGAGCGGGCGGTAGAGCTTATGTCCCAACGGAAGCTTCCGCCGGCTGGGGTGAAACCATTGGCTGTGAAAGTAATAGTTCAATCCAACAATGTCGATATATCGCGGATGGCCGCCCAGGTCCGGGTCCTTTCGCCCGGCCAGCATGTCATAGGCCTCAAACTGTGCACGGCGATATCTTTCCGCCGCACGCTTGGCAGCCGTTGTCGTCCCTCGGGTCACTACGTGAATGGCGGGGTCGGAAAAGATCCATCGTGCATTCGGAGCAGCCGAACGAACTGCGTCCACCGAAGCGATCGCGGCCCGGACCAATTGCCGCTTGAGCATGTGGCCGCGACGCCGTGAATGCGGGTAAAAGTTTCCCCGGTCGCCCGCCGCCCATGAAAAGAATGAGATCTCGTTTACCGGACAAACGAACGGATCTTCTTTGAGCTGCTCCTGCAGAAAGCGGGTGACAGCCGATGAAAATCCCGCAAACCGTTCAACGAACTCAGGCGAGTAAATGTCCAGTCCGTCCGGAAACCCGTAATGGAAATAATCCCAGATAACCTGAATGCCCGTTTTCTTTACCGCCTGAACCTGCCGCTCGAGGCTGGAAAAGTCATATCGGTACGGCTCGCGCTCTATCAAATGCCATCGGACACCGTCGCGGGCGGTGGCGATTCCGTGTTCAAGAAGCCGGACGTAGTCGCGCTCGGCGAATTCGTCATGGCGGGTAGAATCTATCAGGTCTAGCCGCCTCGCCCGCTCGTTTATGTGGGTAGAACATTCAAATCCGCCCATAAAAAAGGAGCGGAGCAAGGGCCGCTTGTCATTACCATCACGCATAGCTGAATGAGCGGCTCCGCCTTCACGTCGAGACAAGTCTCGTGTCGGCGAGCTTTCCGATCACCTCCTCCGTGTTGCCGGTATAGTTCTGCATAGTTGGCACGAGCGGTGACCCGTTCCACCGCGGAACAGGGCCGTCGCGGTTGATGTGATAAAGTCCGAGCTCAAGGTAAAACTCTTCCAGCGGCTCGGTCGAGAACCTGTATCTCCAGTCGATCATCGTAAAGAGCGGGAACCATGTATAACCGATCACAGGAATGCCTTCGTCTGCCCGCAATGAACGAATGGTCGAAACGGATGATTCAAGCCAACGCTCGCGTATCTCGTCGCTGCCGACCGCACTTGTCTCTGTGATCATTATCGGGACCTGATACCGGTCGTGGTATTTCCTGATCAATTCGCCGAAGCCGCCGCCTTCCTGTTCGGTCTCGCGAAAACATAGACGCCCGCGCTTATCGATATAAAGCTGTTTGGTTGACCATTGCGGGTAAAAGTTCAGGCCGATCACGTCAAGGGCGATCTTGTTCTTTTCCAGGTCGGCAATATGTTCCGGATCGGTACCATTGCGCACCAGCCATGAAAAGAGCAAATGATCATGTTTGATCCGGCCTGATATCAGGTCAAAGCAAAGATAGCCGCGATGTTCTTCTTCATAGGCGAGTGCGGCGAGGTCCTCTCTTATCGTGCGCGTCAAACCCGCCGCCTCTACATGGACCATCACCGCGGACGGTTCGATGTCTTTGATAGCCCGCACCGTGTGGACAATGCCGCGTGCCAATTGCAGCATGATCTTTATATAGCCCTTGTCCCCGCGCAGATACGGCGGCCAGGCGCCGCGCATGCCGCACATAAGGGCATTGATGATCGGCTCATTCAGCGGGGTGTACCAGGTTATTAGGCCCTTGTACCTTTCGGCAAAGGCGGCGGCATAATCGGTGACATACTGCGGGTAATTCTTGTTCGCAAACTCCTTCGTCAGCCAGAACGGACATCCGTAATGCATCAGGTCGATGATAGGCCTTATTCCAAGGTCCTGGACAAGATACGGGATCACCTGATCGGTCCATGACCAGTCGAATTTTTTATGTTCCGGTTCGACCTTGTACCATGGAACGCCCCATCGAAGGGCGTTCAGGCCAAGCTCGGAAGCAAGGGCAAGGTCCTCGCGCCAGTGCTCGTAATGCCCCATTAGTTCATATTCATCGAGAGCACGATGCCCGGCGCGCGTTTGCGGAACGAACGTGTTTTCGATGCCGGCCGCCCATAAAAACTCTTCGATATTCGGGCCGGCCGGCCTGCCATTTTTTGCACCTGCTTGTGTCATATCCCTTTTACAGGTTATCAAAACGCGGCCAAGGCCACACCCCGCCGACCTCAAATGTACCGGTATGGCGACATCATCAACGATCCAAAAAGCTCAGCTGTTTATTACCGTAAAGCGGGCCATTTCAAGCGCGACAGCCGCACGGCACGTGAATATTCCCATCACTGCCCTGCCTGCAGCGACAGCCACGGATCCCAACGGAATGGTTTCGAGGTCGTAATAAAGCCGGTCGCCCCGAAGCCTGAATCTGAACTGATAAAGCACCCGAGGGTTAAAATCAAATGGGAGCTCGGCGACCGAAGACGTTATCGTCTCGGCCAGAAGGAAACGTCCTTCCCTCTCCTGGAATTCAAAACGGGCCAGGCTTTGATCCCCTTCTCCGATCAGCCGAAAGCCGTATGAGCCGCCATCTTCCGGCGGCCCTTTTTGTCGCAGATTTGCGGCGAAATCGAAGTTCTCGGCGGGCTCTCCCTTTCGGATCACCGCCTCCGTGTCGTCAAGATTGCTGAAGATCAACTCCTGTTCAACGATCTTCATCGGCATATTTTCAAGATCGCATGACCAACCGAGGTCCCCTGCCGCAACGCCGTCATCATTATCAAATCTGTCCTCGAAACCTTCGGTCAGTCCAAGGCCGGAGAATACTGCTTCGGCCCCGTCCGCGATCAGTGCGATCGTGTCCACGGGCCGGTCCAGAAAGCGCGAAATGGTGAGATAGGTTTCGTCCAGCTTGACGATGGTCCGCGTTTCATCCACCTCTATCGAGACGGAATGGAGGGCTTCGGGCCAAAATCCGGCCCCAAGCAACAGTGGGCCGTTTCGATCTTTTCCCGCGTCAAGCCATTTGTAGGCAGGGCTCCCCCGGTCGCTGCAAACGATCAGGCCGCCGAGAACCGTGCCGCCCGCTTCAAGCCGAAACCCGGCCTTTCCGCCTTTCGAAAGGCCCTTGACGCAAAAATTCAGGCGGCATAAGAACTGAGGCGGCAGCTTTGGCGAACGCAGCAGCGCGGAAGGTTTGCCGGTTGATTCAGCCCTGCCGCTGCTGATCGCCCACGCTCCCGCGGGTTCCCACATCCCGCCCGAAAGATCGAACCTCGACGACGGACGGGCCGGCTCGGTTTTCGGAAGATACGGCTGGCTCTCAATAAAGATGCGCGGGCCGGCCAGGTCCATCCGGTTCGCCGCAAGGACGCGGTTCCCTTCATGCCAGTAATGGTAGATACAGTAAAGATCGCGTCCATTCGGTCCTAGAATAACGCTGTTGTGCCCTGGTCCGACCTGCTTTTTCGCGTCAGTGCGCAAGATCGGCAGCACCTTCTCGCCATCGCTGAACTGCCTCCATTCGTTCGGCGATCGAATATCCGCCGCGACCGCAAAACTTACGCCGTATGTCGGCTGCTGCCAATTGCCGCCGCTGTACATCATAAAATATCGGCCCTTTCGCTTTAGCACGAACGGGCCTTCGACCGTGTGCCACCGAACGCCTCCTTTCTCCTTTCTTGCCGCATCATAGACCTGCCAATCGTATCTGGCACGCACGACCGGCCGCGGTTCTCCCGCAAGCTCGTACCAGTCGACCATCCGGTCAACTACAACACCTGTCCCGATATGCGTATGTTCCAGAAAATCGGTCGCATAGAACATATAACGCTGTCCATCGTCGTCGGTGAACACGTGTGCGTCGATCGCAAAATCTTCTTTTGTCAACCGAATGCCCGCATCCTCAAATCCGCCGTCAGGCCGGTCAGACGTCGCCACGCGAAGCTGCATGAACGTTTCGTTCCCCACGCTGTAATACAGATAGAACACACCGTTCCAGTAAGTTACCTCCGGGGCCCAATAAAATGGCTCCGGCGGATCGAGCTCAGCCATTGCGCCGCCGACCGCCGTCCAGCGGATCAGATCGGCGGAGTGCAGTACGCCGAACACCGTGCCCGCATCCCAGTGGCCGGTGCAGTAGGCAAAATATTCGCCGTCGTATTTGAGAACAAAAGGATCAGGGAAAGAGTTGGGATAGACCGGATTCTGATAGACAGGTTCGGGTTGGCAAGATCGAGTCAACAGCATCGTTCCCGTGAGCGGATAGGGAGCATTTGATTCATTTTGCAGGAGAACACGCGATCAGCCGTCTGCGTTAGCTGAACGTTGCCCGGGACCGGCGGGCCGGCCGGTCAAGGTTGGCCTTCAGCCGGCCGATACTTCCAAAATTGAAGCGCTTTTTCTCGTTCTTGCCGTGCCCGTCGGAAACGACCGCGATCGGCACCTCGTTTCCCGCAACGCCGGTCTCAAATTCGCATATCATCCGATCTTGCTGTGATCCCGGTCGGATCCTGACCAACAAAACGTCAGGGCAGCCGGTCGCGGTAAAATCGGACATCTTGTCGATCGCGTCAAACAGGTCGGCCGCCTCGTAAGTTTGAAGGCTGCTGCCGGCAAACCATTGCAGGACCGACTCATAATCGTACCGGTCGTTCGTATCGTGAATTACAATAACGCTTGGATGCATATCGGCAAAACTCCTGAACTGAGGAGCAGCCCGCCCGGCAGACACTTAGATCAATTTCACCCGGCGGGCCGCCTTTAGGAAGATCGAATTCAACTGTCAAAACTCTTTTGGTGAAAGTTAGAGCTGGAAAGCACAGGAGCCACCAGTGCTTTCCAGCCTACACTTTCAAGTGCCGCTCAAACGGGCCGCACTTTCCCCACCCTGGCTCGTTCCTGAATGACGTGATCGTCATTCAAACTTGATCTAGGCCGCTGGCCATCAATGGTCGGGCCAAATGATCAACATCGAATACTTCGAATGTTACCAAGAGCGGCGCACCCGTAATATAAGGACATTGGCGATGCCGGCTAAGGATTTTCCCTAATACGGGAAACTTGGCGAGGTGTGAAAAAGAAGCAAGCCGGCCGCGCATTGTGCGAAGCCGGCCTGTTCTCGTGTGGGGCAACCTATTTCAGCGGGCGTAACCGACAACCGACGAAGGTTCGCTGTAACATGCACAGCACATCTTTCTCAGCTTCTGTTTATCGGAGATGAATATCTGTCCGCGGACATAATCGATAACGTTCTTTTCCCGAAGGGCCTTGGCCATACAGGTAACACTCGGCCGATAAACGCCGAGTACGCCAGCGATATATTCCTGCGTAAGGCTGAATTTGCTCTTCAGGCTGCGGTCGTGCAGCATCAAAAGCCAGGTGCAGAAACGCTCCTCGACGGCGTGATGGGTGTTGCAGATGACCTTTTGCGAGATCTGCTTGATATATCCATTCAGTTGGTCATGCAGCCATCGCTGAAGCGGGCGGCTATACGTAAGCTCACGCTCCAGCATCTCGACCTCGATCTTGTATGCGGTGCCGCCGACACACACCTGTGCGGAATTGATGGCCGGTAATGTACTCCAAACGGCCGCAATGCCCACGGCACTTTCTGACCCGGTCACGGCAACTTCGATCGTTCGCCCATCGGCAAGCATCTGAAACTCAGAGACGACCGCGGTTTCGGGAAAGAAAACGAACTCGGCCTTGTCGTCCTGCTGAAAGAGAAACTCGTCCTTGGCCAGCTGAACATACTTCAACAGCGGCCTGATCTTGTTCAAAAGTACCGGCGGCAGCCCGCCAATTCCTACGCGGACAGGTATGCTCCGTACAGCTTCGAGAGATTCCAGCCCAACCTTTTCATAGGTAGTTCTTATCACGTCATTTATCCGGAATTCAGGGGCGAGAGTCGATATATCCATCTCCGCCGAACGCCGAGCGAATCCTGAATCGGCCTTGTAACCTTGCATTTGCCTATCTACCTCCCCTAAAGCGCCATTTCGCTCGCTTTTCCGAATATCTGACGTAAATTTTCTGAAAGGACGGTCGGGCCGCAAAAGGCCCCTCAATCTCAACACAAGCAAAAACTTGCCGCTCTATGCTATTGGCCTGAACTGTCTGACCCTTACAGGCAACCCGAAGAGGGCTGCCGCCTTTTGCCGTTACTCATTGGACGGGCCGAGCCGGACCTTTTTGCCCAATTCTCAAGATCTCCTCACGGGCCGTTCGCCATCTTTCAACAAATATGGCCTAAGATCGATCAAGTATCGCCTCGATCGCCTGCGCTAAAAATGTAATGATCTGATAGAGTGTGCTTATAATGTACATCAGCCAGGCCAGAAATTAAAGTAATTTCTTAAGTTTTTTTGCGGAGGCAGCCGCCGCTGGTTTATAGCTCCGCATCAGCCTATCAAAACCCGAACGCAAAAAGGCCCCCGGAACCAAATTGGTCCGAAGGCCGGTTTTCATCCGATATGTAACGAAAATTGGTGGAGATGAGGGGGATCGAACCCCTGACCTCTGCAATGCCATTGCAGCGCTCTCCCAGCTGAGCTACATCCCCATTTAAGGAAGGCAATACCGCACCCGTGCGGCAAAGAGAAACTCTAA
>JADLDC010000090.1 GCA_020846885.1 Acidobacteriota bacterium
ATGCGGTCATTCGCATTGCCGAGGACCAGATGCACAGCGCCATCGCATCGCAATCGAACGGATTCGGCGTTTACAACATTGCCGCAAATTACGACTGGTGCGGCGCATTTGCCTATTGGTGCTGGGAGCAGGCGTGTTCGATCAAATCCGTGTCGAATCCATTTGGGCCGAAAAGCTCGGTGCTGTGGTCACCGCAGCGGGCGATCAGCTATGCGATGATGGACACCACGCCTGTGCAGCTGCTCCGCTACTCGGGCTACGACCCGATGGGCGTCGTCAAAGATGCCAGTACGGGAAAGTTCAAAAAGCAGGACTATCGCGATTTTGGTTACAACGGCTCAAGGCTTGAACGCGGGGATATTGTTCTCTACCGAAAGGCCACTTCGAACGACTGGAAACATGTCTGCCTGGTCCATGACCAAATGCCCCCGATCAGCGGGATGCTCGGCACGATCGACGGCAATCAAGGCAGTAATGCATGCATACAGACGCGAAAGCGGGATATGGACGCTAAGGTCGCCGGGGGCGATCCCTGTCTCGTCTTCGTTCATGCAGCCATTTAACAGTATTTTATTGGAAGGGCCGGGCGATCATTCAACCGATTAAGCCAATGCGTGTTCGAGCGCCGGTTTTAGGTCCGTGAACCTGAATTCATATCCGGCGTCTATCGATCGTTTTGGTAGGACCCGCGTCGAATCGATCAGCAACGCGTCGCCCATTTCGCCGAAGATCAGGTTGACTGCGAACTCCGGCAGAGGCAGGAATGTAGGGCGGTAGAGGACCGAGCCGAGCGTTTTTGTGAACTCTTCGTTCGTCGCGGGATTTGGCGTGACTACATTGATCGCTCCGCGAATGTTGTCGTTCTCGAGGACGAAGTTAAAAATTCCGACGACATCGTCCAGCGAGATCCAGCTCATCCACTGTTTGCCGCTGCCTATCACGCCGCCGACGCCTAGCTTAAATGGCGTCAGCATTGCTGCCAGCGCTCCGCCATCTTTGGAAAACACTATCCCTGTGCGCGACAGAACCGTGCGGATGCCCATGTCCTCGGCCCGCCGCGATTCCGCTTCCCATTCTTTGCAGACCTCGGCAAGAAAGGTATCGCCCGCCGGGCTCGCTTCGGTCATTACATCATCGCCGCGGTCGCCGTAAAAACCGATGGCAGAGCCTGAGATGAAGACCTTGGGCTTCGCTTCAAGCCGGGCGAATGTCTCGATCATCGTCCGCGTTCCGAACACGCGGCTGTCGCGGATCGCTTTTTTCTTTTCGTCGCTCCATCGGAGCGGAGCACTTATCGATTCGCCCGCAAGATGAATGAACGCATCGAAACCTTCAAGCCGCGGCAGGTCTTCGTCAGCAAAACCGGTATCGGCGCTCCATTGGATATGCCTGTCGTCCTTCGCCTCACTCTGCGAAGCAAGCAGCATCTCCCAGCCCTTTTCCTGAAACGACCTTTGCAGGGCCGTGCCGATCAAACCGCTTGCACCTGTAATAAGGATCTTCATAAACGCGCAGTTCCGGCCTATTGGCCGCGCAGATCGCGTCGAACAAAATCGACCATCATTCGCAGTTCGCGCTCAGTGAACTGATTGCGGAACGGGACCATGCCGTTTCCGCCATCGGCGATGTGCTGATATATCTGTTCGTCGGTCTTGTATTTGAAATCGCCCTTCCGCAGGTTTGGTATCACGGTGCCGTCGGACAGCGTTCGCCCCTCGGCCTCAAGGCCGTGGCAAACGGCACAGTTCTGACGAAAAATTGATGCCTCATACGATTTGCTTTCGGCGATCACGAACTCTTTCTTTTTCGTACAGCCCCAAACGGCAAACCCCGCGATGATGAACATTGCCAATAGCTTAACTCTTAACATTTAAAACAACACAAATGCCTTAACTAAACTTAGGCTAAAGCCAAATGAATCGTGGTCAGTAACACTTGGATCGCAAGTACTTTTGTGCCCTTTGTCTCTTCCACTTGGTGCCCTTTGTGTTAAAAAAACCGCTAGCACAAAGTTCGCAAAGTAGAAATATCGCCAGGAAAATACCTGCATATTATCCGTTACAGGCCACTAATGCTTCTTCATTTCCTCGCGCAACGCGAGCTTCGATATCTTTCCGGTATTGCCGATCGGAAGCGAATCGCGAAATTCGACATATCTCGGATATTTGTTCGCCGCGAACTTTTCCTTGCACCAGTCAATGAATGCCGCGTCGGACAATTGAGCACCTTCCTTGAGAACGAGGTATGCCTTTACCTCTTCGCCCATTCTGTCGTCCGGCACACCGATGACCGCGACGAGCGAAACCGCCGGATGCGTCATGATCATTTCTTCCAGCTCGCGCGGATAGACGTTGTAGCCGCCGCGAAGGATCATATCCTTTTTCCGATCGACGATCGCAAGATATCCGTCTTCATCTATTATCCCAATATCACCGGTATGAAACCAGCCGCCGCGAAATGCTTCGGCGGTCGCGTCGGGCCGTTTGTAATAGCCTTTCATCACATTCGTGCCGCGTATCACGATCTCGCCGCGCTCACCGTGCGGGACCTCTCTATCGTTTTCGTCAAAACACTTGACCTCAACGCCAAAGATCGCCTGGCCGACGGTCCCCGGTTTCGACGGTTTTTCAAAGTGATTGAAGGTCGCAAGCGGTGAAGTTTCGGACAGGCCATAACCCTCGCGCACCTTTACATCGAACTTTTCTTCGAACGCCTTCATAACCTCGACAGGCATAGGAGCACCGCCCGAGGTGCATACTTTCATATTCTCTCTGACCTTGCTGACGTCGTACCCGGTTTCGTCCGCAAATTTGAGAATGGCCCAATACATCGTGGGCACGCCGACCCAAAAGTTCACCTTTTCTTCCACCATCGCATCGAGCGTTGCCTGCGGCTCAAATCGCGGAAGCAGCACGATGCGGCTGCCTCCATAGATGTGTGTGTTCATCTGGACCGTCTGTCCGGTCGTGTGAAACAACGGCAGCGTTATCAGTACCGTCTTTTGTTCACCGTCCGTAAAATCTATCATCGGAAGATGCGTAAGATATGTGGTCGTCGCGTTCGAATAGATGTTCAGGTGCGTTAGTTCGGCCCCTTTCGGCCGCCCTGTCGTGCCGGACGTGTAAAGGATCGCGCACGTATCGTCGGGTGACGTCGGATAGGTTTCAAACCTGGCAGACTGAGTTGCGATGAGTTGGGTAAGAGTTTTGTGTTCCGGAAATGGCGACGCAGCGGTCAATTCGAGCGGCAGAACAACAAGGTGCTCGCATGAACCTACATTATCGAACGCTTCTTTGCATGAACGCCCCATCGGCAGTTCAGGCGTTCCTTCAAACACAAAAACAGCCTTTGCCTCAGAATCACGCAGTTGAAATTCGATCTCGCGCGGCGTAAACAGGACACAGATCGGCACGACCACCGCCCCGGCCTTCATTATCGCGTAGTACACGATCGGGAAATATGGCAGGTTCGGGCAATCCAAAGCGACCTTGTCGCCGTGCCCGATACCCATTTCGACCAAGGCATTGGCGACCTTGTTTATCATTGCGTCAAGCTGGCCGTAGGTCATCCTGACGTCTTTCCAGACGATAGCTTCTCTGTCCGGGGTGAGTTTTGCATTGTGCGTGACGATCGATGCCAGGTTTAGGGTTGTAGCATTCAATGACATAAAGTTCACTTAGCCCGTTTCAGGAAAATTTGCCGAAAGTATAACCCAACCAGATCATCTTTTCAGAATCCGCGTGCGATCAGTTTGCGGTGGCCGCGCAAGGCCGTGATGAGGGCGTTGAGCAAAGAATCTGCGGGATCCCACAATGAGGTTCGATTTCGCCCTTACTGTCGTGCGGGCTTCTGCAAAGAACGCGTGGGCGTGGCATCTGATGCGGAATCGGGGTCGATACGGCCCGCCGGAAAGATCGATCCGTCACGTTTTTGCACGGAATGCACGCGCCAAGCCTCTACGGGTTCTGGAAAGTCCGTTCTAAAATGAGCACCGCGTGATTCTTCACGCCAAAGGGCGGCCTTTGCGACCAGCGTTGCGAGAGTCACGAACTTTCGCGACGAAGTGCTCAAGTGCGCTGATGCAATATGATCGAATTCCGTGATCGCCCTCCTGAGCGACTCGCCGTCGCGCAAAATGCCGACGCGTTCCCACATTACGCGTTTTACGCGTTTCCGAACGGCTGTCGAGATATCGTGGCTGCCGGCCGCGATCGCGTCAGGAAGAGGAACATCCCGACGGTTCGACACGCCGGCCGGCCACTCGGGCACGGATCGGTCAACAACTGCGGCCTCACCGGCCCGTGCTCCGAAAACAAGGCCTTCGAGTAGGGAATTTGACGCCAGACGGTTTGCTCCATGCACGCCGGTGCAGCTGACCTCGCCCGCGGCGTAAAGCCCGGGCACGGTTGAGCGGCCGTGCAGGTCTGTCCGCACGCCGCCCATGCAATAGTGCGAGGCGGGCGAGACGGGAAGAAGATCGGCCGTGATATCAAGGCCGTAGAACATGCAGGTTTCGTAGATCTTTGGAAAGCGTTCTTTTAGAAATTCTCCGTTGATCGCGGTCATGTCCAGAAAGACATTCCGCGATCCGGTGCGCCGCATTTCGGCCACGATCGATCGTGAAACAATATCGCGCGGGGCCATCTCAAGCCGCTCGTCATAACGGCCCATGAACCGTTCGCCCTTGACGTTTCGCAGAACGCCGCCCTCGCCGCGCATCGCTTCGGAGAGAAGGAATCTTGGCGCTCCTTCAAGACTGAGCGCGGTTGGGTGAAATTGGACAAACTCCATGTCCGCCATCTCAGCTCCGGCAAAATATGCCATCGCCATTCCGTCACCGGTCGCGACGGAAGGGTTTGTCGTATGTTGATACAGTTGGCCGGCGCCGCCCGTGCAAAGGATGACAGCCTTTGCACTGATCGAGCGCGGGGCACGCAGGATCGGGTCGAGAAAGCGGACGCCTGTGCATCGTCCGCCTTCGACGATCAAGCTTTCAGTATTTGCAAACGGCAGGAGATTGATGCGCTTTTCGCGGCCCGCGCGAGCGATCAGCGACCGGACGATCTCCTTTCCGGTCGAATCGCCATGGGCATGCAAAATTCTCCGGCGAGAATGGGCGGCCTCTTGCGTAAACGAAAGCTTGCCGCCTTCACGGTCGAATTCGATACCCCAATCTATCAGCTCTTTGATGTATTTGGTGCCGTCTGTAACCAGTGTTTCAACTGCCTCGGGGTCGCATAGGCCGGCACCGGCGACCAGCGTGTCTTCTTCATGCAGTTCTGCGTTATCGTCATCCGAAAGCACGACAGCGACGCCGCCCTGGGCATATTCCGTGTTCGATTCGCTCGCCTTGTCCTTGGTCAGGACAGTGACATTTGCCCCCGATGCGGCCAATGCAATAGACGCCCGCAACCCCGCGACACCGCTGCCGATAACCACAAAGTCGGTTTCCAATGACATTATGGAAAATGTAGCAGATTCCGTACCTTGCCGCTATCCGCGAGATCTGCGACCGTTGGATAAACCAGTATGCGTCGCCGAGTGTCGAACTTCTCGCAAAACTTCACCAGGCGCTCGAAAAAGAATAGGCCCGCCAAGTTACGACGGGCCCATTCAACTTTGATCGATCCACAATTACATCGGGATCTTCAATTCCTGTCCCGGATAGATCTTGTCCGGATCTTTCAGGATGTCGCGGTTGTGGTCCCAAATGGCCTTCCACTGAATGCCGTATTTGTTACCGATCTTGGTCAGGTTGTCGCCTGATTCGACGGTGTATGTGTGCATTCCACCACCGGCGGCGGCGGCCGCGGTCGAGATATTCAGGATCAGATCGCCGGATTTAAAATCCGGATCGAGTCGATTGTATTCATCCCAGAGTGCCTGCTTTGCAGCTTCGTCCGGAGCGGTCCCGGTTACGACAAGCGTACCTTCATTCCCTTCGGACAGTTCATACGTCGTGCCATTCTGGTTCGCAAGTTCGAGAAGTGACTGGTATTTTTCTTGTACTGACATGTGATAGTTCCTCCTCGTTTAGTTTTCCTTTGTGATCTGGTTTTCAAAGCCTGTGATCCCTGCTTCGTTAATAAGCTTGATCACTTCAGCATATTTGGCCGCCGGGACTGCGCCTTTGATGGTCGCCTTGCCATTAACGACTTCAATGGTCAGGCCCGTTACGCCGGCTTTCTTCATTGCCTCGTTGAGCTTGCCTGTCAGGGCGGGATCGGTAGCCGCGGGTGTGGCGATCGGCAGCGGCTTTGTTTTCACATCGTTCGTGACCGACTTGATGCCCTCAACCGTTTTTGCCGAAGCTTCGGCCTTGCTTTTGACCGTTATGTCGGCAACTTCGCCGCTCAGCGTGGCAACGCCGTCTTTGACCGCAACGGTCACGCCGGTGACCTTATCGGCGGCCAGTTTGTCCTGCACGGCTTTTTGCAGGTCAGCGTCGCTCTTGCCGCAGGCAACGGCAAACATAGCGATCGCGATACTCAAGATCGTTAAAAATTTGATTTTCATTTTTCCTCCTGGAACAGACATTGTAAAAACTCTCGACCCAGTGTCGAGTTTTGCCCGCAAAAAACCTGAAAATCCGTTGCAAAACTCTGCCAGAATTCAGTTTGCGGCTGTTGTGCGAATAAAAGTATCACGTAGATAGTGATGCATCGAAGCAATTTTTTCAACCGAAAATATGGATTTCAACAAAAAACTTCGTCCACTATTTGGCGGGCGATCTCGAAGGATGTCAGGTCCTGTTTGACGACGAAATGCCAGTCCGCCAGTGCGTAAACATCTTTCCTTTCATCAAACAAGAGCCGTGCCGACGCCTTGTCACGGGCAAGCGGGCGTTCCTTTTTGGAAAATCGAATGTTGTTCCAGCAGTGCGTAAATGAAGCGTTGAGCCAGATACTGGTCACTCCTTCATTTCGGATCAGGTCCCGGTTCTCTGCGACCGTCCAGGCTCCGCCGCCAAGCGAAATGATGCGGGCATTTGTCCGCGCAAGCGCGAGCCTCAGATTATCGGTCTCGATACGCCGATATGCGTCAATGCCTTGCTCGTCGATTATTCGGCCGACGCTCTTTTTCTCGTTCGCCTCGATCAGAGAATCCAGATCAAGACGCTCGCAGCGAAGCAAATGAGCCAGATGCCGGGCGATGCTTGTCTTTCCGACACCCATGAACCCGGTCAAGGCAATGCGCTTTACCCGTTCGTCCCCGTTTTTATTCGAATTCGCCACGCTCGTCAGTATTTTATCCTAGCCAGTTCGTCAAAAAACTCAGGGAACGAGACCGCGGCACACTCTGCACCGACGATCTCGGTCTCGCCGTCGGCAAACAGGCCCGCGACGGCAAAGGCCATCGCGATACGGTGGTCACCGAAAGAATCGACCGTCGCACCTTTAAGTTCAGACCGTTCGACCCTGAATCCGTCTTCGTACTCTTCTACATTCGCGCCCATCCGTTTCAGATTGGACACGATGGCAGCTATACGGTCGGATTCCTTTATCCTTAGCTCTCCGGCGTTCCGTATCTCGAGCCCGCCATCGAGTTGTGTTCCCGCTATCGCCAGGATCGGGACCTCGTCGATCAGGTTCGCAATGATCGGACCGCTTAGAACATTATGGTTTTCCGAAGATATGCCGCTCCGGCCCCGCACTATCAGGTCAGCCACAGGCTCGTTGCAGGAGAGACGTTCGTTCGATATCTCGATATCGACGCCGATCTTTTTTAGAACATCCACAACCGCCAGCCGCGAGCCGTTTGTGCCGACATCCGGCATTCTCAACTCAGAACCGGCAAGAAATCCGGCTGCGACGATAAAGAAAGCAGCGGATGAAAGATCGGACGGCACCAAAATATCCCTGGCCGTGAGCCGGGAATTGCCTGACACGGAAATGAGTTTGCCATCGGCCGTCTGCGTTTCACGAACCTCAACGCCGAGCCAGGTTAGCATTCGCTCGGTATGATCGCGAGTCGGGGTTTTTTCCAGTACAGATGTCTCGCCGGCGGCATTTAGTCCGGCCAGGAGGACACAAGACTTAAGTTGGGCTGACGCCGCAACGGGCACATAATCGATCGCCTTTAGCGGCCGCCGCCCTTTGATGGTGATCGGAGCATGGCCGTCGATGCCGTGAACATCGGCGCCCATCAAGGCCAGTGGGTCGATCACGCGTTTCATCGGCCGCTTTTGCAAAGACTCATCTCCAACAAGCACCGATTCAATATTCTGCCCGGCCAGCACACCGGACATCAGCCGCATGGTCGTGCCGCTATTTTCGCAGTTAAGCTCGCGTTTTGGCTGTTTCAGCCCGTCTTTGCCGACGCCGTGGACCTCAAGCCGGCTTCCGTCCCGGTCGATCCGAACTCCCAATTCACGCAAACAATCAACTGTCGCCGAACAGTCAACGCTGGAGCCAAAATTAGTGACAATTGCCTCGCCATCGCTCAATGCGGCCAATATCGCGGCGCGATGCGAGATAGATTTATCGCCTGGCAGGACCAATTCTCCATTGATCCCGGCGGCACGAGTGACCTTCATAGCAAACATTTTAGACTGAATAGTTACGGTTTGTCTTGACA
>JADLDC010000091.1 GCA_020846885.1 Acidobacteriota bacterium
ATTCCGTCGTATCCTTCTCTCATAGCGTATCCTCCTTCGGTCCCTTTGACCGTTTTGTTTTTTCATCAAAACAAGGATACGCTATTTTTCATTTACCCTCTTCCACAACTTTCGATACTAGCTCCGGGCCGATGGGGAAACAGCGATCGTTAAAGTGAATGGTGTGTCCAGCGTTGACGAAGATAAGGCCTACTTTCTTCCGCGCGGATTCGACGCGGTAAGGCAGATCAACTTGAATGAGATCGAAGCTGATCGTTTTTGGGTGATGTATAGAGATGATGAATGGAACGAAAAAAAGCCGCCGATCAGCGCATTGGCTGGTCGCGGATATTCCGTCCGACAGGTTGCAGCGATCAGGACAAGATCCGGAACGGCTTTCTTGGCGGAAGTGACGCGATAGGCTGCCCTATCTGCGCTTCCAGCGAACTCCGTCCTTAGTATCTTCTAGAATAATTCCTTTTTCCGCCAATTCATCGCGGATCTCGTCGGAACGCGCAAAATTGCGGTTGCGGCGGGCTTCCTGGCGTTCTTCGACAAGCGCTTCGACCTCAGAATCAAGGCAAACAACTTCTTCGCACCCAAAAATACCTAGTACGGAATCGAATTTTTCGATCACTTCGAGCACAGCTTGACGGTCACCGGCGGACAGCCCTTGTTTGTTCATCAAGGTATTGACCTCGCGGACCATGTCATGGATAGAAGCGAGAGCAGCGGCCGTGTTGAAATCGTCGTCCATCGCGGCTTCGAATTTTTCCAGTGCGACAGTGGCGGAAACACGACCGGCAGGGAATTCCGCATTCCGCATTCCACAATCCGCATTTTGGGCACCCTCGCTACCGCTTGGGTTTCTGCCTTTGGCAGCCGCATCGTGAACCAGGGAGCGAAAATTCCGCAGACGCTCAACGGTCGATTCGGCACCCTGCAAGCCTTCAAATGTGAAGTTCAACTGCTTACGCGTCGGTACCGAAAGCAGCAGATATCGTATCGCAAGTGCGGAATAACCCTGGTCGCGGAGGTCTCGAAAAGTAAAGAAATTGCCTTTCGACTTCGACATTGTGACATCGTCGATCTTCAGGAATTCGCTGTGTATCCAGTATTTTGCAAATAGCTTTCCGGTCGCGCCTTCACTTTGAGCGATCTCGTTTTCGTGATGAGGGAACTGAAGGTCCTGGCCGCCGGCGTGTATCTCAAAGGTCTCGCCGAGATATTTCATCGACATCGCCGAGCACTCGATGTGCCAACCCGGACGCCCGCGGCCAAACGGAGCATCCCAACCAGGCTCTTCGTCCTCGCTAACGAGTTTCCAGAGAGCAAAATCGCGGGCATCTTCTTTTTCGTACTTGTCCGTATCGATCCGCTCGCTGCCGCCGGTGATGTTGCCTTCAAATTTGATCCGCGAAAGCTTGCCGTATTCGGGAAACGCGGCGATGCGATAATAGATCGAGCCGTCGGATTCGTACGCGTGGCCGTTTTCGATCAGCTTCGCAATGATCTCGATCATCTCCGCGATATGGTGCGTCGCCCGCGGCGTTACCTCAGGACGTTCGTTTCCGAGTGCGTCGAAATCTTCCCAGAAATATTGAATGAACGGTGCGGTAAATTCGTCGATGCTGATGCTGCGTTTGGCGGCCTCGTTTATGATCCGGTCGTCGATGTCAGTCAGGTTGAAAACATGCTTGACCTCATAGCCCTTAAACTTCAAATACCGGCGAAGAATATCCGCGAATACAAACGTGCGAAAGTTCCCAATATGCGCGAAATTCCAGACCGTAGGCCCGCAAACGTACATTCGCACCGTATTATTTTCAAGCGGCCGAAATTCTTCCGTCTGACGAGTTAATGTGTTGAAAAATTTGAGCATAAAAGTTGATATAAGCAACGAAACTATTCTGTGAAAAGCGCTCCAGTCAGAGACTCCAGCGTGTCGCGGGTGTGCAATGGAGGTTGAAGTTCCGTTAACCAGACCAGATCTTTGTGGTTCGCGGTGACCTGACCAAGCTTGTTAATAATCCGTTTATCAGTCAGAAAAAGATCCACATATGGATAATATTGAACATGATCCAAGTCTCGTTCATTGCTAACGTCAAAATCGTTTGCACGCTTCAGTTTTTCTTCGACTTCTTGTCGCAGCCATAGACCCTTGCAATCAGTGATCAACAGGGTATCCAAGGCAGTTTTTGACGAGGTATTGTCAAGGACCTTTACGCCGAGCTTACTTCTGATTGCAAATTTGACTTTGAGTCGAAAGCTGAGATCTTGCATGAATCGCGACAGGCTTAATCCTCTTGAGCTCCAACTCGGTTCATTAAGCCCGAATAGGCCCGTAAACCAATAAAACAGTTTACCAAATATGCGTCCCGATAAATCAGTCGTGCGCGGCTGTTTTCCCTTCGACGGTTTAGCTTGACCTGCTGCCTGCCATGATACTCTGTGGGCTTTATTCATCAGAACGTGAATAGGTCGTAATACACTATGGGCTGCTTTTATTTCCAGCAATTGTTCACGGCTCTTTACTCCATCAACGAAAAATTTCGACCGTAGAGATACTTCTCCGTCGGTAGGCAAGACTAAACCCTTCCGCGATAGCTCGATTAGGACCTCGCGTTCGAAGAAGTTCTCACTTTCATATTGAAATGGAATAAAATGCTCGAGAAGCGCAAATCTGACATCTCTCGATTCAGCATGACTGAGTGCCATAATTTCCTCAACATGTACCTTTGTAAGTGCTAGGACAAACTGATTCTGCTTCCATGCAGAAATAAACTCAAGAAAGGCATTTGGCCGATTTTCCATTACACGCGAAAGGATATCAAAATGACTTGTATCAAGGTAAACCATTCTCACAGCAGATCACCCTCCACGTACTTCGCCCTCGCTTCATCAGAGAACAGCAGCTCCCGGCTATAAAATTTCAAAGGATAGTCCTTGTCATATTTCTCGATCATCTCGTTGGCTTTTTCCAAAAGGGAAGTTCCGTTTTTCGAGATATTAAACGCGGCAACCGTCCGCATCCAGAAAATTGTCAACGTTTCGTGGTACGGCATCTCTTTGTCGAGATCGACCTCGAAGGCGTTCCGAAGCAGCGAGAAAATGCCCAATCGCATTTTTTCGGTTGCGGCGTCGATGTCGTGGTTGTTCAAGTAGAATAATGCCACGACCAGATGTTCGGCGTGGTGCCAATCTTCGCGGCGGATCGTGCAGGCTTCAAAACTCCGCACCAATTCCATTATTTCATCTTCGCTCAGGTATCGTTTCATACTCTTGCCGATTGCCTTTCAAAGGCATAAACTCAAAATACAGCATTAGAACATTCCAGGGAGGGACAAATCATGAGTTTTCTGACCGATATCAAAACCATTCGCGACCGTGCGCGCCGCGAAATTCAGGATGGCGCCGTCACGCAGGATTATTCGATCGACAAAGATCAAGCCGTCAAATTATTGAACGAAGCCTTGGCGACCGAGATCGTTTGCGTTCTTCGTTATCGTTTTCACTACTTCATGGCATCGGGCATCCATAAAGATGGGGCCGCGGCCGAATTCCTTGAACACTCGAACGAAGAGCAGCAGCATGCCGACCGAATAGCCGAACGCATCAAACAGCTTGGCGGCAAGCCGGAAATGAACCCGGCGATGATCGTCTCTCGAAGCCATTCGGAATACGTCGAGGGCAACTCGCTAGAAGACATGCTGCGCGAAGACCTCGTTGCCGAACGCATCGCCATTCAAACCTACCGCGAGATGATCCAATTCTTCGGCGAAAAGGACCCGACCTCGAGGCGTTTGATGGAAGACATTCTAGCGGTCGAAGAAGAACATGCCGACGACATCGCCGACCTGCTGTTCGCGGTTGAGCCCGACAATGTCGAGAATACCAGCAAGCTCTACTTTGCCGATGAGATCCCAGGCAGGTCCGCCGCGGGCAGCAAAGTAAAAACTCAGAATTCCGCCGGAGCTCAAAGAAAAAACAAGAAGCCGAAAGCTAAAGCCAAAACGGCGAAAGCTTAAATCAAATATCTATCAAACAATCTGGCCGCTCGTTCCGACGGGCGGCCCGTTTTGTTTCAAACCAAACGGGTCAATAATACGCTGTGCAGCTTCTTCGGGCTGCAGATCAGTATTATCGATCACGAACGTATCGGTGCATGGAACAGTCGATGTGAGATCGTACGTCTTTAAGAACATGTCCATCAATTCAGTTGTGTTTGCCTTTTTGAACCGGCGTCTGTATTCCAAAACGACACGCCGTCAACTCCTGATCGCTGCACTTTAGCAGAACGAAACGCACTTCCGCTCCATTTTCGAGCGCCGCTTTTTCCACTTTCTCGACATGCACTTCATCAATGCCCTTTGCGTAGCAAAACGTGTAGATCAGATCGACATCTTCGCGCGCGGCCTCGGCTACGGTTTCGACTCGTATCATTTCGACGAGCCTTGAAAACGGCTTTGTACCGAAATCGAATACTGGCAAGATCGCATCAATGCTCAAATGATTATGAAACACCTTGATGCCGGTGCGTTTCGCAACCTCGTTCGCGACCGTCAGCTTGCCGGCCGCCGGCGGACCATATATAAAAAGAAGTGTCATAGCTCTACCTCTCCGGAAACCCGAATAGCCGTGACAATGGTGAAAACAAAAGCGGCCAGAAATGTCCGGCCGCAATTCAAAAATCCGATCACAAATCACTTACGCTGCGATCGTAACTGCTGCATCTTCGTCCTCATCCATAAACAGATATTTCTTCCATTCCGGACGCGACTCCGCATAGTGACAAAGCAGCACATGGTCAAGCCCAAGACGCAGCAGCTTTTGCGAAGTTAGCAACGGCATGCGAGCCTGCTCAGGTGTTCGATTACCCTTTCGCTGGTTGCATTTCACACATGCGGTGACCAAATTTGCCGGCGTGCTTTCGCCGCCCTGGGCCCGGGGCAGAATGTGATCAAGCGTCAGGTCCTTGGCGTGCTTGTGTTCGCCGCAATACTGGCACCGATAGCGATCGCGAATATAGACGCGTGCCCGCTTCATCGTTGTTTCGGGCCGGTTGCGCCGCATATGGATATAATGACGCAGCCGCACGACCGATGGTACAGGAAACGTGGTCGAGGGCGAATGGAGCACGTTGTCGCCATCGTTCTCTTCAACATAAACAGCTCCGCGAAACCAAAGGCAGACCGCCCGCGCCACGCCGACGGTTCCCAGCGGCTCATACGAAAAATTTAACAGCAATACTCGTCCGGTCAACAAACTCATTTTCCTCCTATATCTCAGGGCAGAAGGCGAGTGCTAACGAACGTGCCAGGATCATTAAAATCACTCGTCGGAATCTACCCTGTAATGTAATATCAAATGCTTGATTTGCGCAAGCACTATATGTTGTTGTGTAACGAAAACGTGAGACAATATCTTGCCTGGAATGGGAGATCTAGATTCTCGCCGACCTGTTGTTGCCGTGGTGTATGACAGCCGTCGGACCGCGCGTACAGATCGATCCGATGAGGAAGTTGGTTCGGATTAACTGTCACTGCCCGAAATAAGGCATTATCAACCGGTTAGCGATCCCGCATTGTCCACAGTCGATCGCGTCGCCGATACGGTCCGGGATTTCGTTCGGCGAACCGCAAGACATGCAAAAGAATCGAGACTTGACCGCAACGGAGCGGCGGCACCGTTCGCAGAAAACGCGATACGAACCTTCCGGAGCGAACAGCCCGCATTTGCAGGAAGGACATTCGACCGTGTTTCCGTCCGGGCGTTCGATGTCTTCATACTCACTCGAGAACCCCAGCATTTTGA
>JADLDC010000442.1 GCA_020846885.1 Acidobacteriota bacterium
GTTTCAATTCTTCGCCACATTTCGGGATGGAATGCCTTGATCTCTGGTGAAAGAGTATAGACAAGCCAAACGTTTTGGTGGGCCTGCAATGGCTCGAGATCGGAATCGGTTTTTGCAACCGGCCAATACGGGGTCAGATAGCTGCCATAAACTACACCAGCAAGGCTGACGGCGATAAGTTTGTCACCTGCAGCAAAGTTCGCCTCGACATAATTCTTTGCACCCGAATAATTTTGCTTCGGCAACGCGTAGTTTCTGGACACGGTAGCGAGCGACGCAGCGATGATCAATAGACATGCTCCCACGCCCGCATATCTGGTCAGGCTCGGACGTACTCTAAGCCAACCAACCCAGGTGCCGAGAGCTTCCGGCAGGCGCATCGCGCCGTGTATCACGATCATCAGCCCGAATCCCATCGAGAAGAAAAAGAACCTCGGCCATATATTGTGACCCAACAGCACCATCGTCGCGCCTGCGAGTATTGCGGGCAGCACCAACAGAACGGCGGCCCGGCGGTTGGTTCTGAAGAGAGAAGTCCAGCCGAATGCAACAAAAGCTCCCCCAATCAAGACCACCGCCATCCCCGCGAAGCCGATGCTGAGACTCTTAAGGCTTTCCGAAATTACCCAAAGCGGATTCGTCCATTCCGAGTTTTTCGATTCTTCATGAAGGCCGACAGATAAGAATTCCGGCAACGCAAGGGCGTAGAGCTGCAGCGTTACGGTTATACTCAAGAGCCAGGAAGCAAAAGGCCTCCAACCCGCCCGCCGCTCCGGAGAGGCACCCACGTCTTTATCCCCACTCAAACCAGGGGCCGCCAGCAGCACCAAGTGCACCAACCCCTGGGCCGCGACGACAAAAGCCATTGTGGGGTGAATCCACATCCCGAGGACCACTGAGGCAGTGTACCCGATCCACCAACGCCGTTCGTTCGATCTGATCCCCTCTAACCAGCACCACGTGGCAAGGAGCGTGAAAAGCAGGAGGCCCATATACCCGCGGGCATTTTGTGAAAACCAGATGTGGTGATACGAAACCGTCAATAGTGTCGAGCCGAGCAATGCAGTACCAGTATTCAGCAGGCTCCGGCACATGAAGAAGAACGCCCAGATACTTATTACGCCAAAGAGAACTGACGGAAGGCGAAGGGCCCACGGGTTCTCACCAAAAATGTTGGTCGAAATGCGCGCCAGGATCGAGAAAAGCATGTGCTGATTCTGGCTTGGGAAGCTGACAACGATCTCGCCCAGCGGCTTACGAACGAAGTCAAGCAACGTCAACACCTCGTCGATCCAGAGGTCGGAATTCAGATTCCAGAGCCTCAATATCAGAGCGAGTAGGCTTAATGCCACTAAGATCGAGAGCACGATCGGAGTGATCCGTTCGCTGCGTTTAGGGCCCGTGGCCCGAGATTTCCCGGCTCGATGATGTAATTTGCTTTCATACAAGCCGAGCGAAACGAGGAGAACGCCATGCAGGCAGAGAAGCAGCCTGAACAACGAAGGGCCCCAACTCAGAGCTGCACTCTGGCGGCCCAGTAGCACAGACGCATAGGTTCCATTTGAAATGGAGACGGCGAACAGCAGCATTGCGGCCCCAACAAGCACAAGAATGATTGATGCGAACCTTCTGAGAAACATCTATCTGCTGAACCCCTAGTCGTAGCGTCTAACTCCGGTTAGGCAAATAAGCGCGATCCCAATAACAACGAGACCGAGAAACGGGACGAGTGAAACATTGTGAGCAAACCCCATCCGCTCTAGAGTGGTCAACCAGGGAAAACTCGGGCCGCCTAGCGTAATATGCTTGACCGCTTCGAAGATTCCGGAGCCCTGTTCTACGTCGCGGTACATTACGAGGCACCAGGACCAGTAGGTGGCCAACAAGCTGAAGGCCACCGCGATCATCTTCGGAATCCGAATGAGTACGTTGGCAACTAACAGAAAGACGAAGGGAACGACCGGAACGATATGGCGGACACCCGTATTGAACTGCATTCGCCCATATTGGTTTGCCGCGCAGAAGACAAAAAACAATGCCACGAACGAAATGACGAACCAGATCTCGCGCGCTTTCAATAGCCGCGACCCTTTCCGTATCCAGATCGGAACCAAGAACGCGAGTATCAGAAGTGGAGCGGAGGTGAACAGGCCGTACCGAAGTCCAAACGCCGTCTCGAGCAACAGATCTAGCTGCGGGAGCGAAAAGCCCCGGTAGCCAAGTTCCGTAAAGTTTGCCGGTGGCATATAGCTTTGGGCCGGCAGGAACGGATTTCCAAAAGAAGACCATTGGTATGCCGCAAGGACCGAGAGAGACATACCAACGCCTGCGACGAACAAACCTAGATCGGCCAAACGCCTGGTTTCCCTCGCTTCGGTGAACCAGCGGGCGAATGCATAACCAGTTAGGGCGGTGACAGCGATGACCCCGCTGTAATCCAGCACAACCGTCCATCCACCGCAAAGCCCCGCAACGAAGTAT
Source organism: Acidobacteriota bacterium (assembly GCA_020846885.1). Lineage (GTDB taxonomy): Bacteria > Acidobacteriota > Blastocatellia > Pyrinomonadales > Pyrinomonadaceae > OLB17. The sequence goes on from JADLDC010000442.1 coordinate 2,482, forward strand.
AGGGGCCGCTTCCGCACGTCATCTGAATGCCAGGGACGCCAAAGGAGCACAAATGAAAATAGGGCGAAGTTCGCGAGAAGTGCGTTCTGATTGAGCTGTGCCGTCCTATAGAAGATCGGCGTTGCAAACGCGAATAGTAACGCAAGCAGTAAGGAAGCCTTGGTATTTTTTGTCAGCGCTAATAGGATCCAAAACATGACCACAACACCGAGTGCCGATATCGGCGCCATGCCAAATGCCTGCGTCACTCCGGCCGCGAGGCCGAATTTTATGTCGAGTCCCTTTTCTCGTGCGCGCTCGTAAAATTCCCGTGCCAGCGGATATATAGTGTCATATTTCGCTGGTTGGGCTTGTGGTGCACTTGTCCGCCGCGCTTGCACCCTCTCTACTATCCGATCCGTGATCGGGCGAAAGAGAAAGTAAGGAACCGCGCCGACCATTGACGCGCCCGGATTGTTGTTGATAAAAGCGCCGCGGCCCGGGATCTCGAAAATGTCCGGATGCAGTCCCTTGTATTCTGAGACATCAAAGCTTAAGTGATCGCCCAAACTAAGAGCTGGGTAGACCTCCCTAACGGTGTTGGTCGCAAAATGGAGCGCAAAAATAAGCCAAGCAACAAAGAATATCCTGATAGCCAGGCTTTTCTCCGAGTACCGAAGATCCCGTTTGGGGGCGAATGCCGTGCGTGATCCGGCCGTTTCGCCGGCTCCTTCGTTTAACGGCTGAACATGGCTGCCTTCGCTCATGGGGTCGCTTCCGGAGCAGTCGTCAATGTCTCACCTCCGGTGATCGACTCCCGGGTTATGAAAAGATAGTGTCGGGCGAGCAGCCATGAACTGACCAGCACGACGCATTCCGCCGCAAAGAGTGCCGCCGCCGCGCCGGCGATCCCGGCATTGAAATAACCGAACGGGATCAACGGAATTATCAAGATCGAACCAAGGGCCATTGCAA
>JADLDC010000092.1 GCA_020846885.1 Acidobacteriota bacterium
CAGCCGAATCCGCCGGCAAATAAATAGTTCTTTTGAAAAAATGCTGAGGTGGCGTAATTGGTAGCCGCGCACGTTTGAGGGGCGTGTGGAGTAATCCGTGCGGGTTCGAGTCCCGCCCTCAGCACCAGATCGAAAAGCCGTCCAAATGGGCGGCTTTTTTGTTTGAGCCGGACAAACAATAAGCCGGGATCGCTGGATCTTCCGGATCGCCGCTCCGACTTTGTGCCCTTTGCGTCTTCCCTTGGCTCCTTTGTGGTAAACCTCGGATCCTAAACACAAAGAACACAAAGGGAAGACGCAAAGGGCACGAAGGGATTCCGGCCATATTTGGTCGTCGAGAAGATCGGAGAGCGCGAAATCTAGATCGAGTCGGGTTGATCCCTCACAACCATCGTGCCCGTACCTTCGTCCGTGAAGACCTCTGCAAGAACTGCATTCCGCACAGTACCGCTGACAACGTGTGCCGTGTGAACTCCTCTTTCTAAAAGAGATATAAGATTTTCGAGCTTCGGGATCATGCCGCCGGTCGCCCGTCCGTCGTTGATCATTTGAGCAGCTTGTTCGACCGTCAATCGCGATATTTTGGTCGATTCATCGCTCGGGTCCAAGTAGATTCCGTTTACGTCGCTCAATAGGATAAGTTTCTCTGCCTTTAGATCAACGGCTATCTCAGCCGCTATGGTGTCGGCATTTATATTAAAAACCCGGCCGTCGTCGTCCGCTCCAAGCGAGGAGATAATTGGCAGATAACCATTGTCCAGCATTGTCTGGATCAGCGCGGTATCAACCTTTACCACATCGCCGACATGGCCGAAATCAACAATACTGCGTTCGCCTGTCTCACGGTCCAGAATGTCCTTTGGGGGCCGTTTTGCCGCGGTCACGACGCCTCCATCGATTCCGGACAGCCCGACAGCCTTGATGCCCCGGCGGCGAAACTGAGCCAGGATCTCGGTATTGATCTTGCCTCTGAAGACCATTTTCGCAAGCTCTAAAGTATCGTCATCGGTCACACGCCGGCCTTGAACAACCGTTTGCACAACACCTAATTGTTCTGCCAATTCGGTTAACTGCTTTCCGCCGCCGTGAATGACGCATACGCGGATGCCCACTTCATGCAGCAGGGCAAGCTCTTCGGCCAGCGACGCAAGGTTTGCTTTATCCTCGGTCACCTTGCCCGAAAATTTTACGACGAAAGTGTTCCCCTGAAATCGCTGGATATAGGGAAGGGCTTCGCGGAGAAGGTCTAAGGTTTCTATGTTCATTTGTTGTAAACAAAGGGTTAACGGCTTGTTGTCAAGAGTTCCGCCATGATGGCCTTTTGGACATGGAGCCGGTTTTCGGCCTCGTCTATGACGATCGAGTTTGGCGAATCGATCACGCTGTCCGTGACAATTACATTCCGGCGAACGGGCAGGCAATGCATAAAAACAGCATCCGCGGTCCGGGCCATTTTTGAACTATCGACTATCCAATCGTTCCGAAGCCCCAGACGAAATGCCGCATCTTTCTCCGGATCGCCATAGCAATTTTTGCTTCCCCAGCTCTTCGCGTACACGACGTCGGCGGCTTCAAAAGCGGCTTCACCTCCGTCAAAAAACTCAACGCTGCCGCCGTTCGCGGTCGCGCAGCTTTTGATCTGCGAGAGTAGTTCTTCGTCAAGATCATATCCTTCGGGATGAGCGATCCGAAGGTCGTGGCCGAACTGGGCCGCGGCAAGCGCGAAACTATTTGGAACGGCCATCGGCAGCGGTTTTGGATGCCAGGCCCATGTCAGAAGCACCTTTTTCTTTTTGGCCCCAAATCTTTCGCGGATCGTCATCATATCCGCCATAGCCTGACATGGATGATGCATTGCCGATTCGAGATTTATGACCGGCTTTGTCGCATATTTTTCAAATGCGTTCAGCACGGGATCGGTGCGTTCGGTTTCCCAATCTTTTAATGCGGCAAATGTTCGAACCCCGATAGCTGAAACATATCGCTCGAGTACGCGGACAAATTCCTTGAGATGTTCCGTTTTGTCGGAATCCATTATGACGCCCTCGCGATGCTCGAGTGTCCATGAAGTTCCGCCGGGTTCGAGAATGACGGCGTTTCCGCCAAGCTCGTAGATGCCCACCTGCATCGATGCCCGCGTGCGCAGGCTTGGGTTAAAAAATACGAGCGCGATCGACTTGCCCGCGAGCGGCTTGCCGGTTTCCGCCCCGGATTTGAATCTTGCCGCGTCGGCAAGCAATCTATCGAGAGACTCGGTGGAATGGCCTAAGGTCGTAAGAAAGTTTTTCATTCGATCTATATCTATAAGAATGCCGCAGCGGCACCGCCTCCAATGCGGAAGCCCGCACGTGAGCAAGGGCTTAATATCCAATGTCGGCATTAAGCCCTTCCTTACGAGAGTGTGTCAAACCTCGCTCCAACTGCGGCTTCGCCGCTCTATTTGCGGAAAAGCTATGCTTTTCCGAAGCTCAGTGAATTTCAATGCGGCTATGCCGCCGATATCGCAAACCATTGATGTCATTGGCGTTATCTAGTAATCACAGGCGGCAAAGCCGCAGGCTGACAGATAGGGCCCGAACGGAAAAGCAGAGCTTTTCCGCAAATAGACGGGCATAGCCCGGTGAAGAATTCAGTTTTGACACAGCCTCCTAGCGTCGGGCTTCTGCAGTGCGAGAACGCCTCTCATGCCCGCGTTTCTGCCGATTGCGGGAAGCTTTCTGCATTTCGCAGCACTTCTACCAGCATGTTTACTTCTTTGGCGGAAACACTAAGCGGCGGTAGAAGGCGCAAGACGTTCGGGCTGCTCGATGTTCCAGTGATGATCTTTCGGGCAAAAAGCTCTGAATGAATTGCTGAGCACGGCCCGTCGAATTCTATTCCGAGCAGGCAGCCTTTGCCCTTGACGGACACGACCGTCCCGACTCCGTTTAGCGAATTGCGAAGATGCTGCTCGATCATTCTTGCGTTGGCGATCATTCCGTCCTGCTCGATCGCTTCGAGGGTTGCGAGGACGGCAGCCATGGCTATCATGCCGCCGCCGAAAGTGGTGCCGAGGTCGTTGACCTTTCTATTGGCCGCCACCTTGTCATTCACAAGACACGCGCCGACAGGCACACCGCTGCCAAGGGATTTCGCCAATGAGATAATGTCGGGGACGACTCCGCCGGCATGATCGCTTCCGGCAAAGAACCAACTTCCTGTCCGGCCGATACCGGTTTGGACCTCATCGAAAATAAGAAAAATGCCGCGGTCATCGCAAAGAGAGCGAAGCTGTTGAAAAAATGCCGGCTCGGCCTCGGTTACGCCGGCCATCGACTGGATCGGCTCAAGCATTATCGCGGCTGTCTCACCGTCCGCAACGGCCGCGACGCTTTCGATATTGCCAAACTCGGCTGCGACGTGTCCCGGAACGTTCGGTTTGCCGATCTCGCGGTATTTGCCGAGAAAGGTTGCGGATATCGAATCTGCGGTACGCCCGTGAAATCCTCCGGTGAAAGTGACGATCTTCTCGCGGCCGGTTGCCATGCGGGCCATACGCATGGCGTTCTCATTTGCCTCGGTGCCGGAATTGCAAAAGAACGCCTTCGTGAGAACATCGGGGGCGATCGATACTAATTTCTCCGCCGCCCGGGCGCGCACTTCCGAGTAAACAAGATTTGAATAGAACAGGACCTTGCGTGCCTGTTCTTCGATCGCTTTCACAACGTGCGGATGCGAATGGCCAGTTGCGCAAACGGCGTGTCCGCCGTAAAGGTCCAGATACTTTTCACCTTCGCTCGTCCATACCCACGCGCCTTCGCCCCGTTCGATCGAGATCGGCATTTTTTTGTACGTCTCGACCTGAAACGTATCTTCGATATGTTGGATTTCGTTAAAATTCATCAAGGTAAAATAACCACGGAAGAAGAGGAATAAGATCTGAATTTCGGAATAATGACATTACGTCATGGATTTCCGCCGGTAAATACGAGGCCCGTTTTTTCATCCAAGCCGAACATCAAATTCATATTCTGCACAGCCTGGCCGGCGGCACCTTTTACAAGATTGTCCACCGCCGAGAACACGACTATCTGCTTCCCGTTCGAATGCGTGGCGATATCGCAAAAATTTGTGTTCTTGACCCAATTGATGTCCGGCGAGCCTTCGACATGCCGAACAAAGAATGCATCGGCATAGAATTCGCGGTAAAGGTTGTCGAGGTCCTCGTTCGTTATATTTACCGTTGTCTCCATATAGCACGAAGCAAAAATTCCGCGCGAGACCGGCAGGCTGTGGGTCATGAACACAAGGCCGCCGGAAAATTCGCCCACGATTCGCAGGTGCTGTTCTATCTCCGGCAGGTGCTGATGCTCGAACGGCTTATATGCATAGAACGAATTCATCCGCTGCGGATGATGCGTATTTGCCGCCGCTTTCGCTCCGGAACCGGAGGAACCCGTCTTGGCGTCCACAATGATCTTCCCGGTCAGCAGGCCGCTGCTGACGGCGGGAGCGAGTGCCAAGAGCGTTGCGGTCGCAAAACATCCGGGATTTGCAATGAACCTTGCCGTTCGGATCGCATCCCGATTTGTTTCGGTCAGGCCGTAAACAAAGCTGCCCTGCACATCGCCCGCATGATCGAGTTTATAAAACCGCTTAAAAACTTCCGCGTCATCAATGCGAAAATCGCCCGACAGGTCGATCGCTTTAACATTCGGCGGCAGTTGCGGTGCAAGATCCAGAGCCTGTCCGTGCGGAAGTGCGAAGAATACCACATCAACATCGTCCAACCCGGACAGATCATCCGGAGCGGCCGCAAAGATCAGATCGGTCAGACCGAGCAGATTTCTGTGCACGGCACCGACCGGCTTTCCAGCGTGTTCGTTTGCGGTCACGAGCACGATTTCCGCATTTGGGTGGAACAACAGAATGCGGAGCAGCTCGCTTCCGCCATAGCCCGAGCCGCCAAAGATCGCGACGCGAAGCCGCGGCGATGAGCTATTCTTATTTTGGATATGCGTGGTCATTATTTAGGCAAACGCAGGTTCGGCCGAAGCGATCTTTTCCCGGACCAAATGAAACAGCCGCTCACCGTCGCGCCGGGCATTGCCGGCACTGATCGCGAATTGACCTTCGACAAAATCTTCGCCCATCTGCGAATCGGTGACCGAACCAGCGACAACGTCTATCTTGATGCCCAAGCCGCTGAGCACAGTGATCCCGCCGATGACCCCGACATAGTCTGACGCACAGAATACGAATGTCGAGATGGCCGACCGTATCTCATCGTCCCGCAGAACAGAATCCACCGCATAGCCGCCGACAATGCCGTCGCCCGCCTCCACGATGATCAGGTCGGGCCGGAAACTGTTCAGATGGTTCAGAATTCCCTTGGCCGTCGGCGCCAGATCTTCCTGATCGACGGTTGACGGCAGCCCGCAATCAAGAAAGCTGGCGGTAGCGATCGCCCCATGGTCCTGCATATGCAGCGTATCGCGAAGGCAGGCAATTCCCGAAAGCTTGGCACCCGCAACGAGCAGCCCCGCATTTGCCGCCTGCCGGATCATCTCAGTCGCGGCGACGGTCTTGCCGGAGTTCATACAGGTTCCCGCGACAAGCACGATCGGGGCCGATGGAAGCAGCGAATCGGATGACGGCAATGCGTTATCGGAAATGTTCAGCACACTGCCTTCGGTATCGCATGCAATGCCGACAACTTCGACCTCGATCGCGTCGGACAGCGATGAATGATGCCCTTTGCAAACGCCGATAACGCCGCCCATGTTCAGCAGATGAAGCCGGTCGCCCGCCTGCACCGCATCGGGCACATCGCCGACAAAGCCTTTCAACGCACGGCGCTTGCCTAAAACACCTAGCAGGATGTCATTGCGATTTATCTTTGCCAGGCGGCCTGTCGGAAGTTCCAGATTGCCGTAAGTAACACTTTCAGAAAGCGCACGCACAGCGACGACATCGCCCGCGACAGGGAAGCCGCTCGACTCAACCACACTGATCCGCCGCCCAAGCCCGAGCGGCGATGTCACAGAGCCTATTTTATCTATCTCAACCGTTTTCACTTATCGAATGCCTCCCAGATGCGTTTCATGGCCGTTCGCTGCGCCCGGGCGTCCCGGACCGCGACAAAGATCGTGTCGTCGCCCGCGATGGTGCCGACTATCTCAGGAATTCGCGCGGCGTCGATCTGCACCGCCGCGGCCGACGCCAGGCCCGAATCACATTTGACCACTACGAGCGAATCGCCCGAAGTCTCAAGGCCGCGCAGGCCAAAAACGGCTGCTCCACTTGGCTTCCTTGGTACTGTATAAATACCCGACGATTTAATGACGCCAAGTTCCTCCAGGTCGCGGGAGATACTTGCCTGCGTCACATCAAAATTTCGCGAACGAAGCCGCCGTGCCAACTCGGCCTGGCTTGCTATCCGCTCGGCCGAGATAAGTTTTAGCAGGGCCGCTTGTCTTTGATCTTTCTGCATATTTCCTCTTATGCATTAGAAACGCATAAGCAGTGTATAGATGCATAGAATAAAATGCAAGTTGCAAGGCCTGTTTAGAATCTCTGTTTCGCGGGTTTCGCTTTTTCGATTCGTGCTTTTCGCGGCGGCGAAGCCGGGACCACGAAACAGACGAAAAGAAGACAAAACCACGCGAAATCAGATCTCGGCAATGGATCCGATTTCGATCGGCGCGGGATCAAAAAAGGCTAACTTTTATCCGCAGGTATTTTTTGGGATTCTGTCGAAAGTCGTAAATCAGTTTCGTGCCTTCGCTCGACAGTTGATTAACGTTCGAGGCAGTTTCGTTGAGGTTCTTGTAAAGCGTTTCGTCGGTGATCAGCTTGCCGATGGTGCCTTTGCCGGCTTGGGCGTCGGCGATCAACTGTTCGACACGCATCGCGGTACTGTTGAAACGGGCCAAGGTATCGCGGGCCTCGTTATAAAGCTGTTCGTCCTTTAGCAGTTTGCCGGCGGATCCGCGGCCGGCGGCGAGGTCGGCGGAGATCAGCTTGAAATCATCGGCAACGCTGTTGATCTTGGCAGCCGCGGTCCGCAGGTCAGCTATCGCGGCACGCGTTTCATTATAAAACGCGTCGTCGGTCACAAATTTTCCGGCGGAACCGCGGCCCGCTTTTATATCGGCCGCGATCGCCTCAAGCTGGCCGACCGTGCGATTGAGGCTGTCATACAACTCAGGGTCGTTCACCAATTTGCCGGCCGTTCCGCTGCCTTTATTCACCTTGTTCAGCGTCGATTGCATTTCGCTGATCGTCGCATCAAGGTCCTGATAAAGAGATTCATCGTTAATGATCCGGCCAAGCGTTCCTTCGCCCTGATTTGCCTTGTTCAATATCTCGTTTGCGGGCAAGGCGAGTTTGTTGATCTGCTCAAGCAGTTCGTTGCCTGTTTCGGTCAGCTGATTGATGCCGATCCCGACCGTCGATTTGAGGACGTAATTCTCCGTAACCGGCGAACCTTTCGCTGTGCCGGGCGTGATGTTGATCGATTTATCGTTGGCAAGCAGGGAAGTCGCGATAAGCTGGGCGGTCGAATCGGTCCTGATACGCTCCGTGATCGGAGTGCCGTTCAATTCGCGGTCAACCTTTAATATGGCTTCAATTTTCGATTCTTCGGGGCTGTCGGGCGGAAGAAAATTCACACTTTCCACCTGGCCGATGCGAACTCCCGCCAACTGTACATCAGCGCCTTCCTTAAGGCCGTCGGCCGCCGCAAACCGGGCCTTGAGCGTCAGCTTTTTCTCAAAGGGATTAAAATCTCCGGAAGAATTAAGGACGAGAAAGGCGAGCACCGCAAGCCCGAAGAGGACAAAGATCCCGACTCGTACTTTACTGAAGGTAAGCTTCTTTCTCGTTTCGACCATATTCGCTGGTGTTATTTTCCGTGAATGAATGTCTTTATATACTGATCGGTCGTCCGCTGCAGTTTCTCATCCGTACC
>JADLDC010000093.1 GCA_020846885.1 Acidobacteriota bacterium
GCGAAAAAGACATCGCCCGCCCGCACTTCGCGAGAATCGATCACGATGGAAGCGATCTCAGCGTCGTACAAAGCGGGATCAAGATGCGTTGCCGCAGCGTTCATATATTCAATGGCGGTCTTAAGCTTCAAGTTTTCTTCTTCGGCTCCGTCTTGATCTTCGCTGGCGGCTTGGCGTCCGGCGGTGGTTTGCGATCCGACGGCTCAATTTTCACCGGGGCCTCGGCCCGGGACTTTGGTTTGGTGGGCGAAGACTTAACAGCCGCTGGATCCGCATCCGGTACAAGCGGGTTGAATTCCTCAACCGACGGGCCGCCGACCGGCATCTCCGGCACATCCTCAGTATCGGCCTCAGCCACCAGCCCGTTCTCCGGTTTCACGCCCAACTCTGGCAAAACCTGCTGCCCGATCTCACGAAACGCCGGCCCGGCAACCTGACCGCCGTCGCGGCCGCCGACCTTCGGCTCGTCAATTACGACCGCGATCGTCACCGCCGGATCGTCGGCCGGCGCAAAGCCGATGAATGACGAGACATACTTCGACGAGCTCACCTTCTTCAGCTTCTCATCAAATTTCCACGCGGTTCCCGTTTTTCCGGCAACAGCATAACCATTAAGCCGTGCCCGCTTTCCAGTCCCGTCGATCACCACCTGCCGCATCATGGTGGTCATATCGCGCGCCGTCTCAGGGCTGACAACTGCGGTCTTTTCAGCCTGAGTTGTGGACACAACTTCTTCGTTCGACTGCCTTATCTCCTTGATTACGTGAGGCTGGACGCGAACTCCGTTGTTAGCTATCGTTGCAAAAGCAGTTGCCATTTGCAACGCGGTCACGCCAATTTCATATCCGATCGACATCGAGGCCAGCGAGTCACCATTCCAACGTTCCAGCTTCCTGACAATGCCGTTGGTTTCAGCCGGAAGCTCGACGCCGGTCCGCTGCCCAAACCCAAAATTTCGGACCTCATCATAGAAATCCTCTTTCCCAACACGCAAGGCGGTTTTGATCGCGCAGACATTGCTTGAGTGGGCAAAGGCCTTTGAGTATTTCACGCGCCCGATCCCGTGAGAATCACGGAAGCGGTGGCCGGCAACCTCTATGGTTCCATTGCCGCTGTCGATCTCGCCATCGGGCGTGATCAGCTTTTTCTCGAGTGCGGAACTATATGTGATCAGCTTGAACACTGAACCCGGAGAATAAACTTGCTGCACGGCGGCGTTCGACAGATTCTCGTGCGTTATCTCGTTCAACTTGTTTGGATCAAAGGTCGGGTAATTTGCGAGCGCGAGTATCTCGCCGGTCTTGTTGTCAATGACGATCGCCATTCCAGCCCTTGCCTGCGAATTGGTCACGGCCCGCTGCAGGGCCTGTTCGGCCATAAACTGGATCTGTGTGCTGATCGTCAGCACAACATCTTTAGGCGGTTCTTTTTCAGAGATCGTTTCGTCATAGACCCGGCCGAGCCTGTCTCGCTCTTGCACTTTCTTTATGACCGCACCGTATAGAATATCGTTCTGCGATTGCTCAATGCCAGCCTGGCCGACACCAGCGGCGTTGCTAAAGCCGATAACGTGCGCGGCGAGTGTTTGATACGGATAGGTCCGCCGCTGGTCGTCACGCCAGTGAAGGCCTGGAAAATTTGGTGAGTCGGCTTTCTTTAGAAGCGGGTCGTCAAGGGCCCGGTTTATCTTCTGCGCCGACTCTTCGTCGAGCCCTTTCATCAACGGCATGAAACGGCGTTCGTCATCTTTCGCCGATGCGAGCTTTGCCGCCAGGTCTTTTTCTTTTGCACCCGTCACTTTGGCAATAGCTTTTGCGGCTGCCTTGATATCTTCGATCTCGGTCGGATCGGCATAGAGCGTTTTTACGCGGACGCTCATCGCCAGCGCGCGGCCATTCCGATCGAAGATCGCCCCGCGCGGAAGCTTGCTTTTCTTTACGTCAACCCGCTGGCTCTCAGCCCTTTCCTTCAGCCACTCGTGCTTGCTGACCTGAAGGTGGACCAGGCGCACGCTGATACCGCCCATCCATAGGACCAGAAAGGCGACTATCAGCATGAAACGTGTGAATGCGGTTTGTCTTGGGTTCGGAGAGGTTCTCTTTTTCGGGCGTGCTCGACGTGCCATCTCGGGTCTATTCCTTCAACCTATCAGTACCAGCCGTGGGAAATTTTGCGGGCAAATTTATCCGTTTCGCGAAGGCTTTTTCACGTTGGCCTTTTTCGGCGGTTCGGATTTTGCGACGGCCGGCACCGGCCGCTGATATGCGGTCTTCGTCAACACGGGAACGCCTACCGGGGCTGAAGTTTTAACCACAGCCGCCCGCGGCGTTTCGGAAGCGGTAACCTTAACAACCGGCACCGGCACCGGCACCGGCACCGCCAGCGTTTGCTCCAGCGTATCTACAAACCCGAGGTCGCGTGCCGTTTTCGTTATCTCTTTCGGTGATAATGCAACCTCGCGGGCAAGCACCAAGCGGCGCTGCTCCGTTTCCAGGTCCTCGAGCTGCTTTCGCAGCTTTGAATTTTTCATTCCAAGATCCATCGACATGAAGTGTTGGCGGGCGGCGAGCAAAAAACCAGCGGCGATAA
>JADLDC010000094.1 GCA_020846885.1 Acidobacteriota bacterium
CGTTGTCGATCAACGCATCGAGCGGCTTGTTTGTGGCTGAGATCACACGGACATCGACCTTTATCGCCGTATTGCTGCCCACGGGTTCAAACCGCTGTTCTTCCAGAACACGCAGCATCTTTGCCTGTACCCGCGGCGACATATCGCCGATCTCATCAAGAAAAAGCGTGGCTCCGTCCGCGATCGCAAACTTACCCTTTTTCGCCGAGGTCGCGCCTGAAAACGCTCCCTTCGCATGGCCGAACAATTCTGATTCGACAAGTTCTTCCGGTATCGCCGCTGAATTTATCTCAACGAACGGCGCCGCCTTTCGCTTCGATTGAGCATGGATCGCCCTTGCGACAAGCTCCTTTCCCGTTCCGCTCTCACCCGATATCAAAACACGGCCGTCCGATGGAGCGACAACGGCGATCTGCTTCCTCAGGGCCCGCATCGCCACCGATTCGCCGACCATTACGTACTCTTCCGCCAACTCTTTCTGCAGCTGTTCATTGGCCCGCTCCAATTCCCGCTGTCGAACCGCATTCTTGACCGTCAATACCGTGCGTTCAAGACTCAATGGTTTTTCGATAAAATCGAACGCCCCAAGTTTGGTGGACCTAACAGCCGTTTCGATATTTCCATGCCCGGATATCATCACAACCGCCGAATCATTACCCTCATCCCGCAGCCGCTTTAGTGTCTCAAGCCCATCGATGCCTTTCCCCAACCAAATATCCAACAAGATGCAGGCAAAGCTCTGCTCTTTTACAAGTTTTAAACACCCCTCGCCCGACGCGGCCGTCTCGACCGCGAAGCCCTCGTCTTCAAGAACCCCACTGAGTGTCGCCCGAATTCCAGGCTCGTCGTCAACTATAAGTATGAAATGATTCACGTCTAATGAAATTTGGGTTGCGATTCCTTCAAATGCCGCTAGTTCCAAGATCCCTTGTGATAACCGCGATACTTTCAAGCAAACCGGCTTTCAGCAAGCAGTCGGTTGGAAGCTTCTGGTTCACGAGAGGATCTGCGGCGGGGTTAAGAGGCCAAAAGGCCGTCGATCTCCGAGCTTGACCGCTGCACCGGGATCTCTACGACAAATTTTGCCCCTTTCGGTGAATTCGGCACCGCTCTGATCTTGCCGTGATGTTCCGAGACGATCCGGTTTACAATAGCCAATCCCAGTCCCGTGCCTCTACCCTTTGTTGAAAAGTAGGGTTGAAAAAGCTTTTGATAGTCAGCCGGGTCGATACCGCGGCCATTGTCGGAAACTTCAATTACTATCAACTCGCGGGCCGGGTCGTGCCGGGTTGCAACTGTTATTGCACACGCGTTGGTATCGTCCCGCGGAGCCTCGATCGCGTTGTCGATAATGTTAACAAAGACTCGCTTCAACTGCTCTTCGTCCAGCATCGCCTCGGGCAAATGATCGGCCAGCTTCAATTCGAACGAGGCGTCATCGCGGTCAAGATATAAGTTTACAGCCTGACGGCAAATTTCGTTTACATCGCCCGGCTCGAGCCGAGCTTCGGGCAATCGCGCAAAGCGGGAAAATTCATCAACCATCGCCTTAAGGCTTTGGACCTCGCGTAGAATGGTCTCAGTGCCATCGAGAACGACCTTTCTGTTTGGATCACCGCTGCTTGAACCCGGCACCGCAATGTTGTCGGCACGAAATCCGCCCGCCTCCGATGCGCTTAAACCTACTGATGCTGGCGTGAACCGCTTCGCGATCCGTTCGGCCGAAAGCTGAATCGGTGTCAGCGGATTCTTGATCTCATGCGCCATTCTGCGCGCAACCTCTTGCCATGCCGATGCTCGCTGGGCGGCGATCAGTTCGGAAAGGTCTTCGATCACAAGCACGGCGCCGCGGCCTTCGGGTAATGCGGTCGCCGTGATAGCAACGGACATTTCGTCCGTGCCGCCGTTCGCGTCCGCAAGCCGGAGCTTTGTGTGATCGGAAGCGTGCCCGATCCGGCGCGCCCGGGCCACCAGCCGATCGAACGCCTCGCGGCCTGATTCGCTCATAAGCAGGCTAAGATCGGCCCCCTTGAAATCGCGCGGCTCAAGCTTTAGGATCGCACGTGCCGCCGGATTGATCGTACCAACACGGTTTTCGGCATCGACCGAAATAACACCGGTCGGCAGGGACAAAAGCACGGTTTCGATATACCGGCGGCGCTCTTTCAATTCGGCCGCGTTTGCTTCAAGATTTGAGGACATCTGGTTGAATGCCGTCACAAGCAACCCAAGTTCATCCTCTGCCGGCACATCGACCTGGTGGCCGAGTTTTCCATGAGCTATTTCTTCCGCACCTTCGGCAAGCGCCTTTATCGGAACCGTCAGGCCGCGGGCGATGTAAAACGCCGTCCAGCTTGACGCAAATATCAGAAGAAAGGTGAGAACGCCAAGAGTAAGCAGGCCGATCTGGCGAACGACAATATTCTGCTGCTTCAACAGATCGAATTGTGACAACGTAGCGTCAACCATCTGCGCCACGCTTTCGGCATTTCGGGGCCCGGTGGCAATGATCAGCCGTCGCCCGTCCGCAAGATCTGCCGCCGCTGCATCTATACCGACGCCGTCACGCAAGTTCGGATCAGTGAGCAGGCGTTCCCGGACAAGCCGCATTTCGGCTGCATCTTTTTTGTCCGGTCCGCCCGCGGCTATACGACGGTCATTTCTATCGATGATCTCGACAAGCGACAATCCGCCGCTCGCTGCAATGGCATCGAGCTCAGCGGTGGTCACGTCCCGTCCTGTGAGCGAGGCGGCCAGTATACGGGCTGTCTGCTCAACGGCGGCGAACCGGTCCAGATTCGCCTGCTTCTCCAGTTCGAGCGGAGCACGGACCACATTTTCGGGTATCTGCGTAAACCATCGCTCAAGGGCCCGGTTCATGAATAGATACGAAAATCCGGCCATTGCTACGATCGGCAGCAAGCTGACGGCCGCGAAATACAGAAGGAGTTTTGTCTTGATCCGCGATCCAAGCTGAAGGTCGCGCCGCTCGCGCATCAGCTTTACGATGCTCCGCAAAAAGATAAAGCCGAATATGATGAACGCAATAAAATTCAGCGACGAAAGGCCGTAGAGCAGCAGCGTGTCGCTGGCCGAATCGACCGAAAGATTACGCCAAAGATTTGAAGACTGAAGCAGCACCAGCACCGAAAACGAGATAAGCACAAAAAGGCCAAAGACCCAGGTACTGCGCCATCTTTTCTTTTGATCGGCCCGGACGTTCACGAGCGTAATTCTACCACAACCGAAACCGCCGGCTTTCCCTTGAGTTGTCATGGCCCGACGCTTACCTTACACTCACGATCATTGGGTATGAACATCTCTGCGATACTGTTTGACCGCTTTCAACGGCCGCGAAGCGGATGGCGATTTGCGATCTTTGTTCTCGGATTCTTTCTAGTCGGCATCCTTGCTGGTGCGGTCGCGGTCGGAATTCTGGCGGCATTGGGTGTCACGGCTTCGCCTGGGAACCCTGCATTTCTAGTGGTAAACGGCCTCGTGTCACTTTCGGCGGCGTTGTTTGTCGGGTGGATCTGCGGTCGATATTTGGAACATTTGCCCTTTAGCGCCCTTGGTGCTGCATTCACAAAGGGCTGGTTGCCGGATCTTGCTGTTGGACTGCTGCTCGGCGTATTGACCTTTGCCGTCGCTGCCTTGATGGGTATTTTGACCGGCGGGCTCTCGTTCAGGGCGAACGCCGGGGCCGGATATTTGGCGATCGCCTCGACACTGGCTTTTTCATTTGCGGTATTTGCAGCTGCCGCTGCCTTTGAAGAGGCAGTTTTTCGCGGCTATATCCTTCAAACGTTTGTACGATCGGACCTCACTCTGTTCGCCGTCGTTCTCACCTCTGCGATCTTTGCGACGGTCCATAACGCAAATCCGAACGCTAATTTCCTGTCGTGGGTTAACACCTTCCTAGCGGGCGTTTGGTTTGCGGTCGCCTATCTGAAAACTCGAACACTGTGGTTTCCGTTCGGCCTGCATCTGGCATGGAACTGGGCACAAGGATCGATCTTTGGCGTGGAAGTGAGCGGCTTGACGGAAATCGTGAAAGCTCCGATACTTCGCGAATCCGACGTTGGTCCGGCTTGGCTGACCGGCGGAGATTACGGCATCGAAGGCGGCGTGGTGTGTACGGCCGCCCTGATCTTGTCGATAATTGCGGTCCGCTTTTTGCCGTGGCCCCAGGAACGCGAACTCCAGTCCGCCATTCGAGCGGATGTTGATCAATTCTCGCATTCCTAAAGCGTTTGAATCTTGAACGAAATATCAACTGCCCGGGCCGAGTGTGTTATCCGGCCGACCGAGATAAGATCGACGCCTGCCTCCGCAAACGACCGGACCCGATCGAGGTCCATTCCTCCTGACGCTTCGATCAGAACGGCCGGGTTGAGATCACGCGACATCTGGACCAATTTTGCGGCCTCGTCCGGGGTTTGATTATCGAGCATGACAATATCAGC
>JADLDC010000095.1 GCA_020846885.1 Acidobacteriota bacterium
TCGTCAGCGTCGTGCTTGTCGCCGGGTTCACGTTCGTTACGCCGATGATGTAGTTCGGCACGATCAGAACGTCGTTATAGGAATTCACCTTGTACAACTGGAACTGGCCGCCGAATTTGAGCGAGTGTTTGCCTACGATCCAGTTTACGTTGTCCGCCGCCGAATAAAGTTTGTTGTTCCTTCCTTGGTCGAGAAAGATGTTCGGCTGCGGGACCAGCCCAGCGAGGCCTGTGGTCGAACTCGTTGTTCCCTGTCCGCCAAGGAAAAACGCCGGATAGTCGCTGATGCGGTCAAACGGGACCTGGCTGGTGAAAATACCCCAGCGTGCCTCGTTAACGATATTGTCTGTGACAATTCGCCTATAGGTCGCAACACCGGTCTTGTTCTTTGAAAACTGTGTAACATCCGGATTTGGGTCAAACCCTACCGTGTCCACATCCGGACGAAGGACATTTTCCTTGTTCCAGCTAAAGACGACATTGACACTATCCTTTTCGGTAACGTCCACGTCGATCCTTGTGGTATACGTCTTTCGGGTCGTATCAAAACGACGATTGAGAGCGTAACCGGTAGTGTTCAGGCCATCGCCAATACCCGCGGTGTTTCCAACGGTTGGCATCGGGTCGAGGACCTGCGACTGAATGATCGGATCGATCGAATTCGGAATACCCTGAAATCCTTGCGCCTGGGCAAAGGTCAGAATGTTCGAGACCGTACAGACCGATCCCACAGTGCCGGCCGGACATGAAATGCCGCCGCTATTGATCGGGTTTCCGGCGGTCGCACGGGTAAATCTAAAGGTTCCGCCGCGTGCCTCGGGTGTAAAGATCGGACGCGTATAACGCTGCGACAGCGGATCTTTTATGCCTTCGTACGCAAAGAAGAAATAACCCTTGTCCTTGTACCACCGCGGGCCTCCGCCGTCACCAATGCCTGGCAGAAGGAACGGGCCCGATATCTTGCCGCCGTACTGATTGCGATTTCTGAACGGGCGGGCGACACCGGTCCGGTTGTTAAAGAAATTGTTCGCCGCAAACTCGGAATTCCGGTTGTAGGCAAACAACGCACCGTGAAAGTTCTTGGTGCCGCGGGGCGTTACCAATGTGATCTGCGCACCGCCTGACCCAAGGTCCGCTTCCTGGTTCGATGTCGAGATCGAGAATTCACCCGTATCATCGACCGAAGGACGGCCAGGTGCGAAATCGGTCGCATTGGCCCTGATGAACTGATCGTTGATGCTGATGCCGTCACGCGTGATATTGGTCAGCGTCGTGCGCATTCCGTTGATCGACGTCCCCTGAAACGCATTGCTCGCCGTTCCGGCCTGCAGCGTTGTAAGGTTCAACGGGTCACGCGTGATAAGCGGCAGCGACAATATCTGCTGCGGGCTGACCGTACTGGTCACCTGCGCCGATGTTGATGTAATAACATCCGCTCCCGCCGTGACCTCGACCGTTTCCTGCACGCTTCCGACCTCAAGTGTTATCGGCAAGTTATAATCTCGGCCGACATCGATCTTTACTTCGTTAGCTACAAATGCCTTAAATCCCTGCGACGTCACATTCACGCGGTAAAGCCCCGGCTCAAGCTGAGGCACGTCAAACGATCCGTCGTTTCCAGATGTTATCGTCTTGCTCTTACCAGTCTGAACGAACGTGACGACAACCGTTGCGCCCGGCAAAACGCCGTCCGGACTCGAGACGGTACCCGTCAGTCGGCCGGTAGGTGTTTGGGCGACGGCAAACATCGCGCTAATTACCGCCAAAACACAAGCGGCGAAAAACCTCTTCATAATACTCCTCCTAATACTTACTGCTCCTCGTCTTCTGATTGATCCAAAATTGGATAGAGAGACTTCGCGCGGAAGAGTACAATTAGTGTGCCACATAAATGGGACTGCTAAACCCAATGCACACAATACTTAATTATTCGTCGATCTGACGTGAATCTACGATCTTGAATTTATTTCCGAATTTCTGAATATTAAGCCTTCATAGTCAAACCGAGGCGTCATACCCGCGGCTGGATATTGTAGGATTTGATCTTTGAATTCAGTGTCGTTGCGTTAAGGCCGAGGAGCCTGGCGGCGCGGGATTGGTGGCCGCCGGTTTGGTCCAGGGCGCGGCGGATAAGGTCGATCTCGAAACGTTTTACCTCGTCGTAAAAGTTGACCCCGCGGGCAAGGTCGATCTCGGATGCGGTCCCTTCGGCCTGTTTTACCGCTTCGAAAGCAAGATCGGGATCGCGCACTTCTTCACGCAGGCATTCGACGGTCAACTGGTTCGAGGGTGCGATAACGACGGCCCGCTCAATAATATTCTCAAGCTCGCGCACATTTCCCGGATAGTAGTAGTTTTCCAGAAGCGAAAGCACCTGCGGCGACAGAGTTTCTGCGATGTCCCGCTGGTTTTCGTCGTTATATTTTCGAATAAAGTGCTGAGCAAGCGGCAAAATATCTTCGGGCCGCTGCCTAAGGGCCGGAAGCTCGACCGGCACGACCGAAAGGCGATAGTAAAGGTCTTCGCGAAATATCCCGTTCTTTACCGCCTCTTTCAGGTCAACATTCGTAGCGGCAATGATACGCACATCGACCTTGAGCGGCGTAGTATCGCCAAGCGGTGTGAACTCGCGTTCCTGAATGACCCGCAGAAGGCGGACCTGTATCTCGGGCCGCAGGTCGCCGATCTCATCCAGAAAGATCGAACCGCTGTCCGCAACCTCAAAAAGACCTTTCTTTGCCGCGACTGCCCCCGTAAACGCGCCCTTTGTGTGTCCGAAAAGTTCTGACTCAAGCAGTTCTGACGGAATGTTCGAACAATTCACTACAACAAATGGGTTGTCCGTGCGCGGGCTGGCTTCATGGATAGCCTTTGCGACCAGTTCTTTGCCGGTGCCGCTTTCGCCCGTGATCAGAACGGTTGACCGTGCCGGGGCAACGCGCTCGACCAGCCGGAAGATCTGTTCCATTTTGTCCGAACGGCCAATGATCGCATCGCGCTTTACTGACCGCGTCATTACCTGCCGCAGCGTTTGGCGCTCTTCTTCGTGGCGGCGTTGCTTAATGCCTTTGGCAACAAACGTAAGGATCTGTTCGTTTTGGAACGGCTTTCTGATAACGCCGGCCGCACCTTTTTCCCAGGCGGAGATCGCGGTATCGAACGTGGCGTATGCCGTGATCATCAGCACGGCCGCGTCCGGGTCAAGCTTTATCAACTCTTCAAGGGCGGTCAGGCCGCCCATGCCCGGCATGGACACATCCATCAGGACGACATCGAACGGTTTCTGGCTGTAGAGTTCTATGGCTTCCTCACCCGTCTTGGCCAATTCCACGCGGTATCCGGCGCCGGAAAGTATGGTTTCCAGCACCTCGCGCATTATCTCTTCGTCGTCACAAATAAGGACGGATCCTTTCTTGGCCATAAAAATCGACTATAACCGAAACCCGTAA
>JADLDC010000096.1 GCA_020846885.1 Acidobacteriota bacterium
GAATACAGTACAACCGCTACCTGAATGATGCCCGAAACAGCATTGGTGCCACCGTCACGTGGGGCCGCGAGCATGAAAATCTCGGGCCGCAGCTTGGTGTTCTGCGGTCAAATACTTGGAGCGTTGGCGTGTCTGCCCGATATTGGATCAACAAAAATGTTGGGTTCAACGCGGACGGCATTATTCACCGTCAGGGAGATCTATATTATCGCCGGGGGATGAACTTTGGTATCCGATTTCGCTTCTGATACGGCGGCCGTTATCGCGGCCTGGGTTGGCGGACTGTTGACGGCAGCCAGCGTTCTTTGCATCGCCGCGATCTTCATTCTTCGCGCCGTGTCGGAACGCGCGAAACAAACCCACGAGATGGTCGTTCAAAAATGGGAAACCACTCTTTTCGAAGCGACTGACATAATTGAAACTGACGGAAATGCAAAGGAATTGACGGCAAATGCTAGAAGTTTTTTTGAGCTGAACCCGCATCTTGACCGCCGCGATCTGCCGCACCTTTTGTACGAATGGAACTACATTCACGAATCGCTGGTTGGCGAGTCAAAGCAGGGATTGAATTTTCTTGCCGAGAAAGTAGATCTGTCGGAGCTTTCGGTCAAGATGTTGAGAAGCCCGATGCTGGACAAGCGATTGCTTGCGATCAACACGCTTGGGAATCTCGGTGATCAAACGGCCTACGATGAGATCGAAAAGGCACTTTCCGACCGCGACTCTGTGATCTCATCCTGGGCATGGCGGGCCTTGTTTCGGATCGATACACAGCGAACGCTTGGCGAGCATCTTTCGCTGATTGCGGAGCGGAAGGACTGGTCTCCAATATTTGTCGCGAGGGTTTTGCAAGAGATCGACGCGGATATTTGTTCCGCACCGCTTTGCCGCCTGGTCGAGAAAAGTTATGCGGACGGCATTGAAGAGCGGCAGATGTCGCGGCTGATATCGTATCTCTCGCTTGCTCACGTTGCCGATCATACGGCGATAGTCAACAAGATCCTGCTTGAAAGCAATGCGATGGAAGTGCTGATCGCGTGTCTTCGCCTTGTAAATTCGGACGACGATCTTACCCGGATACGCGAGATGACAAAGGACGAGCATTGGGAGATCAGGCTTCACGCGGCGTTAACCCTTGGCCGTCTTGGACACGAGGAAGATATCGAGCGGCTGATCGACCTGCTCGACGACCCCGATTGGTGGGTCCGCTACCGCACCGCAAGCGCTCTGATCGCTATCCCCACAATGACCGAGAAAAGGGTCTTAGCGTTGACCGAAACACTCCCCAATCAATTTGCCCGCGATATTTTGCTTCAGGTGCTGACCGAAATGCGCCTTCTATGCTTTACGCAGACCTCACTAACTTTGTCCAGGTAGGGCAGTGGTTCTTTCTAGCCTACTTCATTGCCATAAACGGGACATACCTCTCACTGACCGCGATATCGCTCGCGGTGCTGCCCCGTTTTATCCGCAAGCAATCGATCCACAAACTTCCTCGGCCGCAGATCGGGTTCGAACCGCCGATCACTTTGATCGTGACCGCATTCAACGAAGAGGCTGTGATCGTTCCGACGGTCAGGGCCTTGCTGCAACTGAACTATCCCGAGTTCGAAATATTGGTGGTCAATGACGGATCAAAGGACAAAACCCTTGAGGTAATGGCACGCGAGTTCGATCTTGTCGAAATCCCGACAGCGTTCCGAAAACGGATAGAGCACCAGCCTGTGCGGACGGTCTATCAGTCAAGACGATATTCCAATCTGCGCCTGATCGACAAAGACAACGGCGGCTGTAAGGCAGATGCATCGAATGCCGGGATCAACGGGGCCCGATATGGGCTTTTTATGCCGCTCGATGCGGATACGATCCTCAATCGCGATTGCCTAACGCTGATGGTACAGCCTTTTCTGCTGGACCCGGATACGGTCGGGGTCGGCGGAAATGTGCGTATTCTCAACGGCTGCAGCGTACGCGACGGAAATTTAACTAAAGTCGATCTGCCAAAGACATGGCTTGGGCTTTTTCAGGTTTTGGAGTACAACCGGGCGTTTCTGACCAGTCGCGTTGGCTGGGACCATTTGAATTCGCTGCCGCTTATTTCGGGTGCATTCGGGCTATTTAAGAAGGAGGCGGTGATCGCGGTTGGCGGATATAGTCACAAATCGCTCGGCGAGGATATGGACCTTGTGCTTCGTCTGCATCGTCATTACCGGTTGAACCAGTTCCCGTATCGCGTTTCGTTCGTCGCTGATCCAATGTGCTGGACCGAGGCACCTGAGACCACATCCACACTAAGAAAACAACGCGTTCGATGGCAGCGGGGCTTGTTCGACTGCCTTTGGGAAAACCGAAAGCTGCTATGGCACCCTAGGTCCGGCGGCGTCGGATGGCTGGCGTTTCCATTCCTGCTTTTTCTCGAAGGCGTAAGCCCGCTGGTCGAGGTGGCAGGGCTTTTGTTCTTTTTCTTGTGTTATTTTCTGGATATGATCAATATCGCCGGAGCGCTTGCGTTCGGCCTGCTCGCGTTCGGCACCGGATTCCTGCTCTCGGTAGCATCTATACTGATCGAAGAAGCCACGTTTCAGACCTATCCGCGCAAAAAACACATTTGGGTAATGATCCTCGGCGCATTTGTTGAGAATTTCGGCTACCGGCAGCTTATGTCGATCTGGCGTCTTGAGGGCATTATCAAATGGGTCCTGCGAACAAAATCGAGTTGGGGAACAATGACGCGCGACGCCTCGTGGTCATCACATGAAACGCAGACCACAGAAAACGCTTAGCAGCCGCCCGAACGAGCGGAATCTTATTTTTCGGTGCTTCTACTACCTCGCGTGAGATCGCGCCCTTGCTAACGACCCCGTGGCGAAACCTGATCCGGCCGCGAAGCGGCTAAACGACGGTTCGCCAGATGCGAAGCCTCCGGACTAGGGGAAAATTAGTCATTTGCCCTGAAGGCGCGCGCGGTTTCGCACCTTTAGTGCGATAGATCGATACCATCCCATACGAGGTTTTCTGCAGGCGGCTTCGCCGCTCGGAATCGAGGTTTTGCCGCAGCCTATTACGCTCGGGCCTGCGCAAATTTTTTTTTCGATCCTTCGGCAAAAATGGCAGGACGGTTCGTCAGTCTTATTGAGAGCCTGTTTGAGAAAGGCTACGGCCCAACGGCTGCTCGGATTTATACCCAAAGGAGTAGTAAAAATTATGCCGTTCCCAAGTCAAGGTTTGGTTGTTATCGCAATTATTGCAATTTTGATCGGGCTGCTTCTTCCGGCGGTCCAGCGTTAAGACAATTTACCCCCTTCCCACACCAGGGCCCGCTCTCCGCGTAATGCGCGGAGGCGGGCTTTTTGATTTAGTTCTATCGATTTGCGATAAAAGTTATAGGCATGACGCTTGACGAAAAACTTAAACGCCTACCGACGGCGGCCGGGATATACCTGCACAAGAACGCGGCCGGGAAGATCATCTATGTAGGGAAGGCAAAGAATCTTAGGAACCGTGTGCGTCAATATTTTCAATCGAGCAGGAACGCTGATTGGAAAACGCGCCAGCTTCACAAACTCATTGCAGACTTTGAATTCATTGTCGTTGATAACGAGGTCGAGGCCCTCGTTCTTGAAGCAAATCTGATAAAGAAGCACAAACCGAGCTTTAATGTCATGCTCAAGGACGACAAGCAGTACCCGCATCTAAAAATGACCAACGAGCCGTTTCCAAAAGTGGTCATTACGCGAAAGATATTAAAGGACGGAGCGAGCTATTACGGCCCGATGCTGCCCGCTTCGCTTGCTCGCCGGACGCTTGACCTGGTCAACAAAGCGTTTCAATTGCGTACCTGCGATCTCGAAATTGACGGCCGCCTGCCGCGGCCTTGTCTTGAATATCATTTGAAACGATGCCTTGGCCCGTGCGTTAAGGGGCTCTGCACACAGGATGAGTACCAGGAAGCCGCACGCGACGTCAAAGCCTTGCTGGAAGGGAAGAATAAGGAACTTGCTGTCGACCTCGAGCGGCGGATGTGGCATTTTTCCGAAAAAGGCCAATACGAGCTTGCCGCGAAATACCGCGATCTCCATAGGGCGGTCATCGCCTTGGGTGAACAGCAGAAGATGGCATATACAGCTGAGCTGGATATAGATATTTTCGGTTATCACCGCGAAGGAGTGCGGCTTGCGTTGCAGCTTTTCACAATGCGCGAAGGCCGCATTGTCGGCCGGCGCGAGTTTTTCTGGGAAGACCTGCCGGAAGATGACGGCTTTACGGGAGCAGATTTTTTGGGCGAGATACTGACGCAATACTACTCAACCGACTACGTACCGCGTGAGATACATGTGCCGACCGATTTTGCTGACAGGGCGACGCTGGAAAAACTGCTGACTGAACGCCGCGGGAAGCGTGTGCAGATAATTGTTCCGAAGATCGGCGAAAAGCGGCATATGATCGGCCTGGTCGAGACCAATGCACGCATTGCGTTCGACCAGCGTTTCCGTGTGCTGAAGCCGGATTCGCAGAAGGTGCTTGAAGAACTACAGGAAATTCTCGAGCTGTCGTATTTTCCGCAGCGTATCGAATCCTTCGACATTTCAAATATTTCCGGGTCGGAGAATGTTGCCGGCATTGTCGTCTTTGAGAACGGCAAACCGGCCCGCTCGGGATACAGGCGATTCATTATCAAATCCGTCGAAGGTGCGAATGATTTCGCCTCGATGCACGAGGCGGTCTATCGGCGGTACAAACGCATCATGGACGAAGGCGGCCAGCTTCCGGAACTAATCTTTATTGACGGCGGAAAAGGCCAACTCTCGGCCGCCACCGCCGCAATGCGCGAACTTGATCTGGAACAAATAATGCTTGTCGGCCTGGTAAAGCCGCCGAAACGTCACAGCGAAATTTCGCATCTGCTCATCCGCGGCCGCGAGGACAAACCGATCCAGTTCGACCGAAATTCGCTTGCATTTCGGCTCGTACTCCAGATCCGTGAGGAAACGCACAAAACAGCCATTGAATTTCATCGCAAACGACGCGAGAAGCGCGATTTTACATCAGAGCTTTCTGAGATACCCGGCATCGGCGATAAGCGCAAAATGAAGCTGCTGAGAGAATTCGGTTCGATCGAGCGGATCGCGAAAGCATCGGTCGAGGAACTAAAACCGCTGGTAGGAGCCAAGGCGGCCGGCGAGATAGCCGAACATTTTGAAAAACAAAGAAGCCTGCCGGTTCAAAATTGATTATCGCACTGTTGGGTGATCATCGCCGTGGCGAGCTCACTACCGAACAAGACAAAGCGGAGGAAGGGCAGGACAGGCGATAAATTATTGTGCAACGCCAACGCGGGACTAGACAATTCGCCTATCCGACCTTCCACTTGAATTTCCGAAATTCCTCTATCCTCGAAAAATCTCTTGCGTTCTCGGTCAGGACCATCGTTCCAGTTCGAGCCGCTGTCATCGCAATAAGCACGTCGTTAACCAACCGGGACCGGCCTATATGTTCAAAGCCGTATCGTTTTGCAAGTTTGTTTAGCAATTGTCCGGCGTTCGCCCAATCTGACTGAAGCGGCACGATCAAACGCTTAACCTTTTCGAAATCCTTTTCCATTTTCGCAAGCAGCTTTCGAGCCTTTGCATCGCTTGCCCCAGCGTACAGTTCTTCCGACACCACCGCATTCATCCACACCGGCACACTTGGGCCGGCGCCAAACCGTGCTATCGACCTTTCGGAAAAAATTCCAGGATCACCGGTTCTGAACGCTCGTATATAAACGGTCGTGTCGAAAAAAATGCCAGCCAAACTTCTGTTAGTCGTTCAATCTGCCGAAAACGTCTTCTAGCTGAAGCCCGCCATCTACCATCGATCTGACAAATCTGTCGTGGGCAGCCCGAGCCGTTTTATCCCGCTCCGCTTCGGTGATGACCCGCTCGAGCGCAAGCTCGACCGTCTCGGTCTCCGTTGAAGCACCGAGTATTTTTTTAGCACGCTCCAGCTTTTTCTGATTTAGGATGAAGTGCTTGTTCCTTTTTACGTTCGTAGATGTCTGCATACGAGTATCCATGTACATGTTAGCACGATTGATGCACATCAAGAAACATCTTCAAGCTTCGTCGCAGCGTTGTCTTACGCGTTTGAAGAGCTTTTTGTATTCGGTATCCGCGGTCCCGTCGTTTGCGGCATCGTCGTGAGGCAGCAATGCGTTGGCACAGTTCCACCAACCGAATGCCATGGTTTCGACGCGGGCATATTTCAGCCGGTCGGGCGACGCATTTTGCTGGTCCCAGATATCTTGAAGCCGCTTTGGGTCGGCGTTTCGTTTCTGTGACGCCAGGTTCACCTGCCGCCAGGCTTCGATCAATTTGTCTCCGCCGGCAATGAGCGGCCCGGCGTATTTTAACTTGCAGCTTTCCGCACGCGGATACGAGTTGATCACTTTCGGATCGGTGTAAGCCTGGCCCGTGATCTTTGAGAGCTCATAGTACTCTTGCATTTCTTTCAGCTGGGCCTGGCGAAGCCTTTCCCAAAAGGGGACCTTCACAATGTTTAGTTCGCGGATGATCTTTGATTTCTGTTCATATTCACGATCGAGTGCAGCAAGGTCCAGTCCGGCGATCTCGTCATACCTCCACACCGCCGCTGAGAAATCAATACGTGGAGTATTCGCGCCGAACAGAGTAAGCGTGTTGCGAAGCTGGGCCGGCGTGTGCTTCTGCGCATCATACGTTCCGGTCAGATCGCAAAGTTCACTCTGCCATTTGAATGTTTTCAATTGCGCACTTACGGGTATCGCAACTGCAAGGATGAACAGAAAAAGGATCGATCGCATAGGATTGTAATGTGGCCGTTTCCAATAGGATCGGCCATTAAATTTTAGACGGGAATACCCGGCGGCATTTGCGCAAGCTGCCTGTATACCGACCGCGGCGGCCGGCAGAACAACTTCTTGTCACGCGTTAAAACCGCCAATGCTGGCATCGGGGATCTCATCCGGCGGGAAAAAGATCTGCATGGCGCGTTCGACCTTTTCCGGTGTGCCGAACAGTATGA
>JADLDC010000097.1 GCA_020846885.1 Acidobacteriota bacterium
AGAACAAGCTCGTTGAAAAAACAGTTTCATCCAAGGCGATAGCAGGCGCCAGCCGGGGAATGTTCACGGCCACCGCCTACTGTCTGAAAGGGCGAACGGCCATGGGCCATGGCGTAAGGCGAGGAATTATCGCAGCCGACCCGAGGGTCTTGCCGCTGGGCAGCCGCATTAGCATTAGCGGAGCATACAGCGGTACCTACCTTGTATCCGATACCGGCGGCGGCGTTAAGGGCCGTGAACTCGATATCTGGATGCCAAGCTGTGCTGAAGCAAGACGTTTTGGAAGACGCCGTGTTTCGGTCACATACCTTGGCAGGTAGCAGCCCGATACAACTGAATAACAACAAGACAAAGGCCGCCAGAAAGATTGGCGGCCTTTTTGCGCGAAAATGTAACGCCGGCATCTTGCCGCCGAGTATTGATCTCTTACCTTTTATAGCTCGCCGCGCGGATCTCATCGCGTCTAGGAAAGTGCAGGAGCATTCCGATCATGCCGAGCGCGATCCAGAGAAAGAAATATTGGTAACTGAACATAAATGCCAGGGCGAGGCCGAGAAGCGACGATACCTCACACAGCGCCAGCGCGTTGATCAGGCCTGATTGGAGATCGGCGACCGATTGCCTGCCAATGGCACGCTCGTTCGAGCGGTGGCGGAAAAAGAATGAAAGCAGGGCCGCCGTTACCGCCGCGATCGCAAACCCAATTACGACGACGGGCCCGGCCTCCCCATCGCCGTCCGAACCGAGTATCGGCCGGCTGAGATCAAACTGAAAAAGCTCGGGCCGCACAATGAATATGATCACGACAAACATCACCTGCGAAATAAGCAGGGCTATCCAGATAACGAAAAATATTTGGTACTGGCCGTCAACGTTGGGGGTTTGATCTTGCATATTTTGATGAGTTTCGCTCTCCGCAATATCAGTCGATGAGCGTCCAAAAAGAACTGCCTAGTCGATCCTTCTCTGCTTTCTAATGTCAAAGCGTTCGCCGCCGGTCAAAAAGCTAACTATGAACGGCTGGCGGCCGTTTTGGGAATGGACGAACATCACATATGTTTTGCCAACGACATCGAGCCTTCGGTCGTCTTCGATCAGCACTGCCATGTTTTCGTCGATCCCGATACCGAGCATTTTTGGATGCTTCATCATGAGCCCGAACAGACGGTTGTGGCGTTGACGGACGAGAAAGTGCTGGTCAAAGATAACGTTCGGCAAAAGGCCGAGGCCGCGGCGCGTTCCGACCTTGTCGCCGTCGAGAATTTTCAGGTCCGCCTCGCCTGTCATCATCGGGTCTGATATCACGGCGGCGCCGGCGCTTGTTCCGCCGAATGGAGTACCGCGGGCGTATTTTTCGCGAATTAGTTTAAGCAGCTCTTCGTCCGCCAGGACCTCCATGATCCGGTTCTGATCGCCGCCGGAAAAGAAAACTCCTGTTGCCGTTCTTAATTGCTCGAGAAATAATGCACGCCCTGATGCATCCAGCGGCCGCATCGCGGCATGCTCGATCAAAATACCCGGCACGATGGAAAAGTCCTTCTTCAGCGCCTCGAAGCTCTTCTCGGGTTCCGCGCTTGCCCATGTGATCATGAGGAGCTTGGCCCGCTGGCCGCCGCTCCATTCAACAAATCTCCTGACCGCGTCCGGCGGGCGATCTCCGCCGCCAATTACCAGAAGACGCTGCTGACCGGCCGCCGCCTGAAATAAACAGACGATGACCGCAATTGTAGAAAGAATGGTTCTATGTCTCATCAGAACATCGTGAACATTTGCACCCGTGCGCCTCAACCCTTGGATCGATAAAGATCCGGTTCGCCGGGCGGGCGCGTTTTATATCGCTTGTGTATCCATAGCCACTGGTCCGGAAAGCGCCGGATCAGTTTTTCGACCTCGGCGGTAAATGCGGCCGTAGTTTGTAATATGTCAGATCTTCGTTCGCCGGTATCGGCGGCATAGATCAGCTTTCCGTGGACCGCGACGTAATGTTGTTCTTCCTCATCCCACGCCCCGCACATGGGCAGGATAGCGGAATTTGTCCGCATTGCAAGAAGCGCGACGCCGGTCGAGGTACAAGCCGGTATGCCGAAAAACGGCACAAACACACCTTCTTTCGGATGCGCATTTACATCGGCCAAAATTCCGAGAAGGCCTTCTTCGCGAAGCACGCGGGCCGCTGTCATGACGGAATTCGTCTTGTTGATCGGCCGGTTCCCAAATTTCCTTCTAAGGTCCGCCGTCAGTTTTTCGAGCAGCGGATTATCGAGCGGGCGGGCGAGATAGCTCATCGGGCCGTCATATGTCGCCCATCCGAAAACGAGCATTTCCCAATTGCCGAGATGAGGGCTTACGATTATGATCCCGCGGCCTTCCGATTTGAGACGCTGGTATTCAGAGTAAACGGCCGGATCGACCTGAAACTCAATGACCTCTTTGAGGCTTTCAGGAGTTGCTTTTGGAAACTGGCTGAACTCGCCGAGAATGCGTCCGAGATTTTTGAATCCGCCCTTTGCAAGCCGAACCCGCTCGGCCGGCACCATATCAGGGAACGCTATCTCCAAATTGGCCAACGCAACGCGCCGGAGGCCGCCGAGCAAGTGATATCCGCCCATGGCCGCAACGTTCGCCGCCGCAAGGGCCGCCCGGCGCGGCAGCAGCCCCAGAGCGCCAAGCAGCCCGCGCGCAGCGGCATATTCAAGCCATACCAGCGGTTTGCTCTTTTTAGCCACACATTGTTTTTATCGTTACCGGCCGCACGGAAGCAAGTTGAGGGCGCGGCCTTTCCGGCATGTCAGCGGCCGACCGCCGCATTCTCCCCGGTATCAACATCCAGCCATTGGAGGGCCGTCTCACGATCTGAGAAAAACTCTATTCGTACGCCGCGGTTCTGTGCAACTGTTTTGAAGAACATCGTCAGTTCGTCAACCTTGTCTCCCGTACAGCAGACGGCTATCGAAATTCCGATCGTGTGCTCTGCCAGAACGCGTCCCGATTCGAACGCGCACATCGTGTCCGGCGGCCCTTCGATCCCGGGTGCTTCTATCAGCACCCTCGCAAGCCCGTTCTCGGCGCACAGCCGTCCGACCGTTGTCCAGGCCTCCCAGCCCCACTCGTTGAATATCGCAAGGCTGTCCTGGTACCTCAGTTGAAGGTACGCCGGATGAACTGTAAGTTCGTAGGAACTGCCCATAGGAACACACGCACACACAAATAGCTAGCCCGAAGCCGCGCTCTTTTGCTTTTAAGTTCCCTGGACTCAGTTTATAGGGTAGTGTCGGACAGCCGGTTAAACCGGTAAGTTGACTACTATAGGACATACAGCCCAAAGTTGCAACATTTTCAGCAAATACAGCATTTTTGGATAGTGTCCTTATCCTGCGGTGTTTTGGTTTGCGCGGAAGCCCGCGTCAGCAAGGGCTTCGGAGCATTGACCGAGCACCATAGAATCAGGGCACTACAGCATTTTTGAACCTTCAGCCGGGACGCAAAACATACTTTTACAAAACTCTTACATTTGGCCGGCCGAATAATTGATAGGCTATAAATTCGAGTTCTACCTCGAGAGTCACGAGCATTCTTAACTAAATAAATTGATGCAAAAAGCAACAGTCGGAAACAACTCAGGATCGATAAATTGGCAGACGCTGATCGCCGTGGTCATTTTTCATATTCTTGCCGTAGCGGCCTTGTTCACATTCAGCTGGCAGAACCTGGCGGCGGGCGTCATACTTTGGTGGATCGCGGGAAGCCTTGGCATCGGCCTCGGTTATCATCGGCTGCTGACGCATCGCGGCTTCAAGGCGCCGCGTTGGCTGGAAAGGACGCTGGCCGTTTGCGGTTCGCTTGCGATGCAGTCGGGGCCCATAACGTGGGTCACCACGCATAGGCTCCACCATGCTTTCACCGATACGGACAGGGACCCGCATAGCCCGCAGAAAGGGATCTTTTGGTCGCATATGGGCTGGATCCTCCGCGGAACAGCGCAGAATAATTCCGAAGCGACGAGAAAACGCTATTCGCCTGACCTGATGCGCGATCCGTTTCTTGTCACACTTGATAAATACTATTGGGTACCGATAGTCATTGTAAGCATAGGCCTGTTCGCGGCCGGCGGTTTTTCAATGGTCCTTTGGGGCGTATTTTTGAAGACCATCGTCGGGTGGCACACGACATGGCTTGTGAACTCGGCCACGCATCTTTGGGGTTCGCGCAGGTTCGATATCCGCGACACTTCAACAAACAACGCGCTCGTCGCCGCTCTGACATTTGGCGAGGGCTGGCATAACAATCACCATGCCTATCCGCGTTCAGCCCGCCACGGCCTTCGTTGGTACGAGGTGGATGTGAATTGGATCCAGATCAAGGTGCTTGAGAAACTTGGCCTGATAAAGAACGTGTACGCGTTCGAATTAGGTGCGGCTGAAGAAGAGCCGGTCGAGTTGGTCCCGATCCAGGACGCGGCCTGATCCGTCAAAAATTGAGTGAACCTGGGCAAAAGCGACACCCGTTGCTTTTGCCTTTTCGCTTTTTACTGCTTACCTTTTACTCATGCGGCGCCGCAAAACAGCCATATTCTTCCTTGTTCTGGGAATATGCCTGATCGCGCTTGCCATTGCGTTGAATGTCGGGTGGATACTGCTCAATCTGCGCGAGGTCGCGATGCTCGTGCTCGGCATCATCTTCTTCGCACTGATAATCACGGGACTAACGCTGAACACGATCTTTCTAATTCGCGAGATACGCCGAAACGAGCAGCACGATGCCTTTATCAACGCCGTCACGCATGAATTAAAGACGCCGATAGCATCGATAAAGCTCTACCTTGAAACATTAAAGGCCCGGGAAGTGACGGCCGAAAAACGGCGCGAGTTCTATGACGTGATGCTTGCCGACAGCGACCGCCTGCTGCACACCGTCGAACAAGTATTGAGGGCCGGCGGTGCGAAGGAGAAAGGGCAACGCCTTCAGCCGGAAAATGTCGATCTCGGAGCGTTGCTGAGCGAGTGCATTGCCTTGACCCGATCTCAGCGGCATCTTGAAGAAACGGTCGTGAGGTTCACCGAACCGTCGGAACCGCTTTTTGTCTCGGGCAGCCATTCCGACTTGCGAACCGCATTCGCAAACCTGCTGGAGAATGCAATAAAGTATTCCGGCGGCGATCCGAAAATTTCAATTCGGATCAAAACATCACCAATAGGCAAACGCGCCGAAATATTCGTTAAGGACAGCGGGATCGGCATACCGTCCGGCGACCTAAAGCGCATCTTCAAACGGTTCTATCGTGTGCCTAACGCGGCCGTTTCGCAATCGCCCGGTTCCGGCCTCGGGCTGTATATCGTCAAGTCGATAATAAAACGCCACGGCGGCCGCGTTTCGGCACAAAGCCGCGGCGAAGGAATGGGCAGCACGTTCTTGGTACAGCTGCCGCTGGTATGAACGTTGTTCGCTGAAGAGACAAGACCCGCCGGAATCGCCGCCGCCTGCAAAAGTCAAATGAAGATCCTTATCATCGAAGACGAAGCTCACATCGCCGACGGCCTGCGGTTTAACATTGAGGCCGAAGGGCACGAGGCCGAGATCGCGCCCGATGGCGAAACCGGGCTGGAACTTGCCGCACGCGGGTTCGATGCGATCGTGCTGGATGTAATGCTGCCCGGCATCGACGGATTCGACGTTGCCCGCTCTTTACGCGAACGAAATGACTTTACGCCCATCCTTATGCTGACCGCCCGCGGCCGCCCCGAAGATGTGCTCAAAGGCTTTGAGGCCGGCACCGACGATTACCTGCCCAAGCCGTTCGACCTGGAGATATTTCTCGCCCGCCTGAACGGCCTGCTCCGCCGCCGCGAATGGTCGCGCCGCGAAACATCGCAAACCCGTGTCGGCGATACTTTTGAAATAAACGGCAAGACGATCGACTTTGCCAATCTCGAACTTCGCAGCGGCGGCGAAACCATCCACCTGACCATGATGGAAATAAAACTTCTCCGCTACCTCATCGACCACGAAGGCCAAACGGTCTCACGCAACACCATCCTCGAAGACGTCTGGGGCCTCCAGGAAGACACCGACACAAGAGCGATAGATAATTTCATCGTGCGGCTGCGAAAATACCTCGAAGACACCCCAAACGACCCGCAGATAGTAAGAACGGTTCGGGGTGTTGGATATAAGTTTGTGAGCTTGAAAAATTGAGCTGATCTCTTATAAATCTATTCACGCCGTGAATAATATTCATTCACAGCGTAAATAGATTTACAAACAGTGCATGTGCTATCATAATGATAGTGTTAGGAGGTGGACTGGCGATGCCCGATGTGTTGGTGAGAGATGTGGAAGAAAAGGTTTTATCGAAGCTGAAATCGCGTGCCAAAAAAAACGGCCGATCCTTGCAGAATGAATTGCTGCAGGTATTTGCGTCGTTGACAGACGGCGACAGCCTATCCGATGAAGAGACCGCGGATAAGATCAGGAACGCACTCCGGGGCAGAAAGCACTCGGACAGTGCCGAACTGCTCCGTGAGGACAGACGTAGATGAGATATGTCGTGGACGCGAGCGTTGCGGTTAAATGGTACGTGCCGGAAATCCACGAACCGGAAGCAATTAGGCTGCTCAAGGGCGGACATCAGTTTCACGTTCCCGAGCTAATTTACCCGGAGATCGGGAGTATCATCTGGAAAAAGGTTAGGCGGGGCGAAGTATCGAACTCGGCAGGTCGTGACGTGATCGCGGCGGTCGCCCGCAAAAGGTGGACGATTCACGAGCATAGAAAAACGTTCAAGTCCGCATGCGCCGGTGCTGAAGCCACGGGACAGACCGTTTACGACTGGACGTATCTCGCTCTTGCGATATCCTTAACCTGCGAACTTGTCACCGCCGACGAGAAATTCTACAAAGCCCTGGAGACAACATCCTTCAGCGGAAACTTGAAATGGATCGGTCATTTTTAGCAAGCGATGAAACTAAAGGCGGACGAATATACAGAGTTTGAGATGACGGTCATCAAGCTATTCACAGAGGATGAATCTGTGTCATTGCTCCCAATTCCGTGATACCGCCCGAACCTTCAACCCTCAAAATAATTCCTTCTGGCGATCACTTTTATCTGCTTGCGCCAGTTTTCGTGGAGTTCAAAACGCCATAGTTCGATCTCGGGTGTGAGCATGCGGGCGAAGTACTCAAAATCTCGGTGAAAGCTCAATGCCGGCGCGACGGCGTAAAGCAGCGGGGGTTTGTCTATTATCTCAAGGTCACCGAAGACGCGGGCACGGCGGAGTTCGCCGCGGCGGCGGAGGTGTTCGATCTTTCGCCAATAGTCAGCGGCCTGAAATGGGGTTTCGCGGTCGGGTGCGGCTTTTATTTCTATCACCACAAGCCGGCCGTCGCGGCGAAGAGCGAGCAGGTCGATCTTGTCGGCGGCGGCGGTGCGAAACTGGTTATAGATCGGGGCGAGAATAAGATTGGCGTCGAGCCATTTGATATTTCGGCGCAGGATCGATTCGAGCCAGGATTCGGGCGAATGACGATAAAATTCGTGCCGCTTTGAGGCCGGATCGGAGGTCCGATAGGTTTTCAGGCCGTCGAGCAAACGATCCAGTTCCGGCCGCGTTTGATCGTTCAACGGACGCTTTTCCGGTTCAACGCCAAACCAGGCTAATTCCGATCCCGCCATCACCCGCACACGGGCGAACGCGAGCCCATTGAATCGCAGCGTTTTGCCGTGACGCGAATGCATCACATCGATCGCCTCGGGAGCAAGGCCAATTATCTTTCGCGCCGTTTCGCCCGCTTCAACCTCGTCCGGCAGGTTCAGCTTTCTCGGTTTCTCGCGCCACAATCGGCTTGTCGTGATCTCGGCCCGCGGCCTGAGGGCCTCAGCCCCGCCTAAACGGTTCAGTTCAAAAATACGTATCGACGACCTGACCGGAGCTTTCAGCAACGCGTGCAGTTTTTGCAAATTTGCCGCCGGGCGTTTCTCGGCAATAATGTGCAATTCACGGGCCGGCTTTTTTGCACGCGCCCTGAGGCGTTCGAACCAAAGGATCGAAGACGCAAGTATCGCTTCGGCGGTGCCGCCCCCGGCGATGTCGGCATAAACGGCAAAGCGCCCGTTTTCGCGGCTTTCGGCTATTATCTCGGCAAAACGCCCGCTGCCGGCATTTAAGGCAACGCGGATGATCTTAACACCGGCCGCAGACCGTTCGACCAGTGACGCAAGCTCGTTTGCTCGCTCGAGCCTGGCCAGCTCGACGTTTGCCGCAAGGGCCGCGGCGGATACGCGTGGAACGAGCCGCACGGCCTCGGGTTCACCGCCGAACGGCGCTGAGAGTGACAGGCCTATCTGCTCGCCGTCCAACTCGAACGCGACAAGCCCCCGCAGCCGAAAGCCGTTCTCGCCGACCGCACCGAACAGCGGGCCTCTTTCCGCCCGCTCTATCTCGATCTCGCGGCGGTTTAGCGGAAAACTGCGCCCGTTCTCGCCGATCATCAGCCACTCGGCATGAGCGTCGAGCATTGATTCAAGATCTTGTGTCGATGCTTGGGCGGCTACCATGAAACTTTAGTGCCAAAATATTCGATCATCGCTTCGGCCCATTCCGCATAGCCGCTCTCAGACGGATGGATGCCGTCCGCAAAGAAGGTCTCGACATTCAATGAATGGGGCTGCGGATAATAATAAACGCGGTCAGCACCCGCCGTAAATGCGCGTATGTTGCGGTCATGCAGTTTTGATAGCTCCCATAACAGGAATTTGATCGGCTGGGGCAATGCGGGCGAATATTTGATCATCGGGCAGTTGGAGATAAAGATCACCGCGTCCGGGCTCAGGCGGCGCATGACCGCGATAAGCTCAAGCATATCCCGCCGCCATTTTTTCGGCGAGCTCAGTTTCAGGACATCGTTGCCGCCAATTCCCAGAAGGATGTAATCGAAACGCTTGTCCGGTATCTGCGGAACCAATTCGTCTATGGTCCGCCGCGCCGTGACGCCGTTTTTACCGATAACGTCCCATTCGATCTTGCGGCCTGTGCGCGCGGCAAGACGCAAGGCAAACTGTCCGGCCATTGCCTCCTTGTGCGTTCTCGCGCCAAGCCCGGCGACCGTTGATTCGCCAATGACCAGCAACTTTGCGGCCGGTTCGCCGGCTCCGGCGCTTCCCCGTCTCTCGCCGCCCGCATCGGGCAAAAGCCCGATCTTCCGCCGCGTGTACTGTCCCTGAAGATAAAGCAGCGGTGAAACAGGCAGCAAAAACGCGGCCGCGGTGATATATGCCGCTTGCCAGCGTGCCAAACTGCGCGTTTTGTCACCGTTCAGTGTCATTATGATAAACTTCGAACAACCTTAATGTTTTTGTCAAATCCCGCTAAATCCCTCCTCGTCGGACTCCTGATCATGTTATCAACTACGGGATGCGGGATATTCGGTACGCGCGGAGACATTGCCACCCGTATTTCGGATGACACGAAGAGCAATATTCCGTTCAAGACAACAGAGCCCGAAAACTTCCAGTGTGAGATAGTAGAGACCGCGGGCAAAATAGTGCGGCGAAAGCGGATCGCGAAAAAAGGGACGTGGCGGCGGGTTGATCTTGACTACGGCGAACCTGCTCAACGTGCCCTGCTCCAGACAGATAAGAATTATATTCTTGACATCGGCCGCGGCCTGTACGCCGAAGGCCAAACGGGCACAGGCGGGCAATTCAGCGAGCTGACACACGAACTTCTCAACACCGGACAGCGTTCTGAATTTGAAGAAACGTCCCGCGATGGAAACATGGCCGTGTACACCATCCGCCCCGCGGACGGCGGATCAAGCGAGATCGTCGTTCACTATGACGAGTCTGTCGGGATGCCTGTGAAACAGGAGTTCTTTTCACTTGCCGGCGGGACGCGAACGCTTGCGTTCACGGTTGAGATCGTCAACTTCAAACGTGAACCGGATGCTGACGCTTTCTCGATACCAAGCGGATTCAAAAAGGTACCGATCGGCCAACTCCTTTTATGATCTTCTTCTGGGTTTGTTGCTGGCCCTAACCACAGAAGAACGTGAAGTGAGGAAAAGGAAGCCGCTGGAAACTACACGGCCGTTTAACCTGGAATGACCCCGATCCGTAAATTCGCTCGATTCGTCAAACCTTATCGCTGGCAAATGGCGGCCGGGATCGGGTGTATTCTTGTCTCTTTGTGTTTTGGCCTTCTGGTGCCATATCTGGTCGGCATGACGGTCGATCTTTTGTCTGAGCGCGAGAATTTTACGTGGCGGAACA
>JADLDC010000098.1 GCA_020846885.1 Acidobacteriota bacterium
AGTATTCGTCCGCTGTCGGAAGAACCCGCTGAAGCCCGGTGTTCGTCATTTCAAAACGCCAGGTCAGTCCCGCCGCATCGCGAAAGGCCCCGATCGCGTAGCTTTCCCTTAACTCAGCATCGGTCGGAGCAAGAGGCGTCATTTCGAACGTAAAATTGTGCCGAAACATCCGGTCACCCGAAATGGTGCCCAACTGGTTGGCGTTAATGGAGTTGAGCTCACTAAGCCGTGCGAACCGCTGATTTTGCGAAAAGAACATCGCCTGGCTTGAGCTCATTACCTTCATGGTCGCGTGCACGCTTCTGATCTCCGCCGCAAGGATCCCGCGCTGATACGCAGGCACGGCCAATGCGGCAACTACCCCGATGATCACGACCACAACCAACAGTTCGATAAGAGAAAACCCTTTTTGATCTTTGAAATTTCTCATTGCGTCCTCACCTCGACTGGCTGGGTCTTCCATGAAGTGACAAATAATGACACCACTTTTTGGCAATCACCCGCCGCATATCCGCCCATGAACGTCCAAAACCCCTTATTTCCTTGATCTTACCGGGTGGGAGTCCGGGTACTTGCGACCAAAAGCAAAGCTTATGCCAAAGAACGCGGCCTGATCCCATAAACGGCCAACCGGCGTCCGCGGCCCAATAAAAATGGGCTTGTTGTTATTGGCTTTCGATTTTTGATAAACTTACGGTTTTTGCTATGCCTTTTTGTATCGACCTTTCTTGCAGGAGCACGAATATTGACCGCGATCACTGAGCAGACCGCCGAGACGTACGGCATTGGAAATTGGGGGGCCGGCTATTTCGGTGTCAGCCGCAAGGGAAACCTTGTTGTCATATCTCCGGAAAATGAGAACCTGACCGCCGATGTTAAAGAGATCATCGATGATCTGAACAAGCGCGGCGTCCGAACGCCCGTCCTGCTGCGTTTTCCTCAGCTGCTTTTCGGCCAGATCCGCAAGCTCCAGACCGCCTTTAGAAAATCGATCAAGGAATTCGAATACGAAGGCGGCCATCTGTGCGTTTACCCGATGAAGGTGAACCAGAACCGGGCCGTTATCGAGGAATACCTGCGCGAAGGCTCACGGTATAATTTCGGCCTTGAAGCTGGTTCAAAAGCAGAGCTGTACGCGGCCCTTGGCCTGGAACTGGCGAAAGACAGCCTGCTCGTCCTGAACGGATTCAAGGACCGCGATTTTGTAAAGCTGGCGTTTGCCGGGGCCGCCGCGGGAAAGAACGTTGTTATCGTGATCGAGAAAATGAGCGAGCTTTCGCACACGTTCAGCTTGCTTGAAGAGATCTCGGCATCTGAAGACCCGGTAAAACTTCCAATGTTGGGTGTTCGCGTAAAGCTCTACTCGAAAGGCACCGGCAAATGGGAAAAATCCGGCGGCGAGGCCGCAAAATTCGGCCTTACCACGACCGAGATACTCGATGTGATCCGCCAGCTTCAGGAAGCCGGCAAGGCCGATATGCTAAAGCTCCTGCATTTTCATATCGGCTCA
Organism: Acidobacteriota bacterium; assembly: GCA_020846885.1. Taxonomy (GTDB): domain Bacteria; phylum Acidobacteriota; class Blastocatellia; order Pyrinomonadales; family Pyrinomonadaceae; genus OLB17. The sequence continues at coordinate 1,511 of JADLDC010000098.1, forward strand.
CAGCTAACCGATATCAAGCGCATCAAGAACGCGATGAAGGAAGCGGCCCGGACATACGCAAAGATCCGGCAGATGGGCATCCCGATCGAGTACCTGGACGTCGGCGGCGGCATGGCGGTGGATTACGACGGCTCGCGAACATCCTTCGAGTCGTCTGCGAATTACAATGCCCGCGAGTTTGCGAATGACGTTATATATGTGATCAAAACGGTTTGCGATGATGAGAATGTACCGCATCCGACGATAATTCAGGAATCCGGCCGGTACCTTTCCGCATATCATGCGATATTGGTGACCAACGTCCAGGACGAGATCGAAACGGTGGTCGAGGATCTGACGCCAATGGCGATCGACGAAGAAGATCCGCCGGTCGTCCGCGAACTTCACGATCTGCGTGAGACCATCAACGCAAAGAATTACCGCGAGTATTATCACGACGCGCTCGAACATCGCGAAGAACTTTTTACAATGTTCGACCTTGGCCTTATAACGCTTGAGGACAAAGGCAAAGGCGAGGTCTTGTTTTGGGACGTATGCGAGCGGGCCGACCAGTTCGCTCAGCAGAAGAAGTATGTATCCGAAGAATTCGATGACCTTCGCAAGCTGCTGTGTGCTAAATATCTTGCGAATTTCTCGGTTTTTCGGTCGATGCCGGACAATTGGGCGCTGGAACAGCTATTTCCAATAATTCCAATACATAAACTGAACAAAAAGCCAACGGAATATGCTACGCTATGTGATATAACCTGCGACTCCGACGGGATCGTTGACAAGTTCGTGGACCTGCACGATGTGAAGACGGTTCTCGAACTTCACAAGCTGGTGAAGGGGGAACCGTATTATCTGGCAATGATGCTGGTCGGCGCATATCAGGAAGTGATGGGCAACAATCATAACCTGTTCGGTGTGCCGCACGAGGCCCATATCTATATTGGCGAAGACGGCCATATCATCAAGAAAGTGATATACGGTGCTACGCTTGCCGATTCGATCGCGACGGCACGCTTTGATGCGGTCCAGCTTCACGACCAATACCGCCGCACTGTAATGCAGCGGATCAAGGACGGCGATCTTTCAACAAAGGCAGGAAATGACCTGATCGAATTTTACGAGAATCAGGCTGAAAGCTACACGTACCTGTCACCGAACGGGGGCGGAGAATAATCTATGGACCCGAATTTCAAATGCCCTGCATGCGGCGGAGCAACAAGCAGAGGATTCATCTTCGACCGCGGCCACTACGAGTACAAGACCCAGCAGGCTTGGGTGGAAGGTGAGCCCACATCATCATTTTGGTCCGGTCTTGAAACGGATGGACGCGATGTCAGGACCGTTGACGCCTATCGATGCGGAGGCTGTGGGCGTTTGGAATTTTTTGCCGCCGACGCGGCTGAGATTTAGCAGTTTCTTACTATTTTTATTGTTTCTGGAGAATTTATGATGGCGGCTCAAAAAAAATCAAAGTCTGCAAAGTTCTTAACGGTACCGACACGGCCGGTGCCGATAGACCGCGACCGTTCGGTTGCCGGTCTGCTCGAAAAAATGGAAGGAGCGGGCTTTGGAGCTAAACAATTGGCGGAAGCACACCGGATCTGGTTGGATATGCTGGACGACAATTCCACTATCTACGTTTGCGGGTCGGGCAACCTGATCTCGTCCGGAATGCGGCGCCTATTGGCCTATGTGATCAAGAATCGTTTTGTGGATGTACTTGTGATGTCGGGCACCGTGCTCTACCAGGACATTCATGAAACTCTCGGCCGCAATCACTTTCAGGGCCACCCGAGCATGATCGACGAAGAGCTGCTGGCGGCTGACATTGTTCGGATAGGTGATACGCTGGCAAACAGCGAGGAATATCAGGAAGCCGATGAATGGATCGGCAGCGTCATAAATCAACTCGATCTGACGCGGTCATATTCTGTCCGTGAATATCTTCACGTTCTCGGCCGCGAATTGGCCGAGATCGCTCACGAGGATGGTGTCATTACATCGGCGTATAAGGCCCGTATTCCTGTATTTTGTCCGGACCTGTTGGGATCTGAAATGGCCATCGGGCTTGCCAGGGCAAGGTTTGAAAAGAAGTCGCAGCTTGCGTTCGATATCACTCAAGACACGATAGATCTGATGCAGATCGCGCAAAAGACGCGCAATTCCGGCGTCATCACGCTCGGCAGCACCGCGAGCCAAAGTATGCTGAACCTGACCGAGATGTCATCCTACATCACCCGTACGACGCCGCGCGGACATAAGTATGCGATCTCGGTCACGACCGATTCGGCCCCTCTGGAGATCCGCACGCCATCTTTCGGCGGGCATCACACGGATATGTTCGGCAAACTAGGCCGCGGAGCCACGACGGCCTATGTACCGGCCGACCCATCGATCGCCCTGCCGATGATAATTACCGCACTTTCTCAAACCGCCGCGAAATTCATGAAAGGACGCAAACGTCCAAGTTTTAGCTTTGCCGGGAAAGAAATGTCGATCGAGGTGCCGTAAGAAAAGTGAGGATGCCTGATCACGGCTCTCTTTCCGCATAACGGCCGGTCAGGCCCTCCGGCCTCGTTTCAGTCTCCCACCAGACTCTATCTTTGAAGGAACAGGGACAAGCATTCCCATTTTTCTCTTCTCTGCTCCCCGCCGGCTTCTCGGTGGCCCCGCATCGATCTCTCAGAACCTGCCGCATCTCCTCAACGTATATTATTTCTGTCCCTATTGAATTGATAGCCCTAGGGGAATAAACTTTCTATTTGGGAGTTTTAGGAGTATAGAAACGATGTTTGCTAAACGATATTTTTTCATTCTTATTTCATTGGCTGCTCTCTCGGTCGGCGGCTGCAAGACCGGGCTTTTGGGCAGCGACACGCCGGCGGGGCCGAACGAAGCTGCCCCGCCTCCGGCACCGGTCGTTGTTGAAGGTGTTCGCACGTCGTATGCGGACGTGGTCGAAAAGACGTCACCGGCCGTTGTCCGGATCCTGGTCGAAGGAAAGACCAAACAGTCTCCGGCCGAAATTTCACCGTTTGGAGATGATTTCTTTAAGCGGTTCCAGCAGCGGCCGCAAATTCAGCGCGGCCTCGGCTCGGGCGTTATCGTCAGTGCTGACGGCACGATCCTGACCAATGCCCACGTCATAGACGGCGCCGATAAAGTTACTGTGCTTACGGCCGACAACAAAACGTTCGATGCAAAGATCGTCGGAACCGATAAGCCAAGCGATCTCGCCGTGCTGAAGATAGAGGCGCAGAATATGCCGTATCTTACACTTGGCAACTCGGACACGGTGCGCGTCGGCGATATTGTTCTTGCGATCGGTAATCCGCTCGGCATTGGCCAAACGGTCACGTCCGGAATCATCTCCGCAAAGGGCCGCCGCACCGGCCTGAGCGACGGAAGCTTTGAAGATTTCCTGCAAACCGACGCCCCGATCAACCGCGGCAATTCGGGCGGAGCGTTGGTCAACCTGAACGGCGAGCTGATCGGCATAAATTCGCAGATCCTTTCCGCTCCCGGTTCGGAAGGCGGCAACATCGGAATTGGTTTCTCGATCCCTTCAAACATGGCAAAATCTGTGATGGAGCAGCTCCTAAAGGACGGACGCGTCCGCCGGGGCAAGCTTGGCATCGGGATCCAGAATCTCACGGGCGATACCGCAAAGGCACTTGATATAAAGGACACCTCAGGCGTTCTGGTCAGCAACGTACAGGCAGGAAGCGCCGCCGAAAAAGCAGGACTAAAGCGCGGTGACGTCATAACCGCGATCAACGGCGAGAAGGTCGAGGACAGCAACGTGCTTCGCAATAAGATCGCGGGCACACTGCCAGGCACCGAGATCAAATTGACCGTTCAACGCGAAGGCGGGACCCAGGAACTTTCCGCAACGCTGGACGAACTAGAGACCGGTTCCAACCCCGCAAATCCGGCGTCGAAAAACGATGACAATGATGGCTCGGGGGCAACCGGCAAGCTTGGCCTTAGCCTGCAGCCGATTACGGCCGACGCCGCCCGCC
>JADLDC010000099.1 GCA_020846885.1 Acidobacteriota bacterium
ACGCACGCGTCTTTCCGCTTGACGTGACCGACGAACAGGCTGTCACGGAAGCCGCGGACGCGATGCGGGCAGAGTTCGGCCACATAGATATTCTTATCGCAAATGCCGGCGTTGGCGGGGTCGATCCGGAAACGCAGGCCTATACGCCGCGGGCTGTCAGAAAACTGATCGATATCAATTTGATGGGCGCGGTCAACGCCGTTTATGCGGTCGTCAAGCCGATGGTCGAACGTAGGTCGGGCCAGATCGTTGCCGTCTCAAGCCTTGCAAGTTTTCGCGGCGTGCCAAAGTCAGCCGCATATTCGGCCAGTAAGGCTGGAATGAATGCATTCTTTGAGAGCCTTCGCCTTGACCTGCTGGATACAGGCGTTGACGTGACTATAATCCTTCCCGGTTTTATCCGCACGCCTCTAACTTCAGCACGGGCCGCGAAAATGCCATTCATCATGGAACGCGACGATTCGATCCCGCATTTTATAAAAGCCATCGAGAAACGAAAACGTTTCGCGGCCTTTCCATGGCAGCTTGCGACCATCGTCCGCGCCGGCCGCTTCATGCCCGGATGGCTCTATGACCGCATCGCCGGCCGTGCCAGGTTTAGGGAATAGCATCCTTTCCACTAAACTTGGCGTCTGAGGTTCGCATCGGATACGATCGCCGGCCAAATATCGCCTTGGAGCACGCAAAATTCTTTTCTACACTTCCGCCGCGAACCAAAATGCGCTCGCCGCTGAACGAAAGGCTGCTACGCACAGATGCAACTTCAAGGGCTTTTGACTAAACTGAGTAAAAGGATTACAAGAGTTAGGGCGCCCACCGCCAGAAAGTCCTCGATTCGCACATCCAGATGAATTACTTACAGGCAATTATCCTTGGGATCGTACAGGGACTCACCGAATTTATACCGATCAGTTCAACTGCGCATCTAGTATTCGCCAGCCGATGGACCGGTGTCTATGGTGGAAACGCCGCCCAAACGACGGCGACGATGGCGGTTATACAGCTTGGGACCCTGGCGGCGGTTTTTGTCTATTTTGCGTCGGACATTCTCGCTATCACATCAGCGTTCATTCGTGACCACTGGGCGGTACTGACACGCAAACGCGGCATCATGCATTCTGGAACGCGCGGCGTTCGCCCGATCTGGCTGTCGCACGAAGCGTGGCTTGGGTGGCTGATCATCACCGGCTCGATCCCGATCGGTGTGGTCGGGATCGTCTTTAAGGATTTCATCGAAGGCCAGGGAACCAAGAATCTTTGGTTCATCTCGATAATGCTGATATCTGTCGGGCTTCTGCTTGCGATCGCGGAAATGGTCGGGAATCATCGAAAAACAATGGAGCATCTCGGAATTGGAGATGCATTGGTCGTCGGCTTTGCTCAGGTCCTTGCTCTTATGCCCGGTGCAAGCAGATCCGGATCGACCATCATGGGCGGGCTTTTCGCGGGACAGACGCGCGAGACGGCCGCACGATTCTCATTTCTGCTCTCGATCCCGGCGATCACGGCAAGCGGCCTATTGGAACTGCGCGAAGCGTGGAAGATCTTGCCCGATGAAAGCTTTATGCCCCTGCTCGCTGCAACCATAACCGCGGCGATCGTTGGCTATCTCTCGATCTGGTTCCTGATCGCCTTTCTTAGAAAGAACTCGACCGGCATATTTATCGTTTACCGGCTCATCCTCGGTGCCGCAATTCTTGTCGCGCTCTGGTTTGGATTTGTGAATCCTACTGTAAACTAATACCAAGTTTGCGCGGGTGTGATGAATAAGCAATGGAACATAAGAAAGCACGATTATGACAAGGTCAGCGAGCTTTCGTCAGCGATAGGCGTTCCGCCGCTGGTCGCGGCCCTGCTGATCTCGCGCGGATTTGGAAGTGAATCGGACGCGCGCCGTTTTCTCCAGCCGAGCCTGGATGACCTGAATGAACCGTTCCTGTTAAAGGGAATGGAGAGGGCCGTCGCGCGAATACGGGCGGCGATCGACGCGGGCCAGAAGATACTCATTTGGGGCGATTATGATGTTGACGGGACGACGGGCACTGTCCTTCTGCGAAAGGCCCTGGCCTCGCTTGGGGCAAGCACTTCATTTCACATTCCAAACCGGTTCACGGAAGGTTACGGCCTGAATCAGGAGTACCTTGCCAAGGCGAAGGCCGATGGCATCGGATTGGTGATAACCGTTGATTGCGGTACGCGAAGCTTTGATCCGATCGCATGGGCACACGGGAACGGGCTCGATGTTATTGTGACCGACCACCACCTTTCGGACCCGGAACGCGGAATACCGGCTGCCGCCGCGGTGGTAAATCCAAATCAGGCTGGTTGCGAATATCCCGACAAACAGCTTGCCGGCGTGGGTGTCGCGCTGAAACTTGCTCAAGCCCTGATAGGCGACGGCGGCCATCCGGAACAGATGAACGAGTTTCTTGAGATAGCCGCGATCGGCACCGTTGCCGATGTGATGAAGCTGACCGGGGAGAACAGATCGATCGTTTCGCTCGGGCTTCGCCAACTGACACGCACACGAAATCACGGGCTGCGTGCTTTGATGGAGATCTCGGACTGCACCGCCGAAATGACCAGCCTGCACATTGGCTTTCGGATAGCGCCGCGAATAAACGCGGCGGGGCGGATGGATGTCGCACGCCACGTCGTCGAACTGCTCGAATCGAGCGAACCAGCGTCGGCACGGCGCTTTGCCGGCCTGCTCGACAGCCGCAACCGCGAGCGGCAGCGGATGCAGCAGGAGATCACCGAAAAAGCATTGCTTGAGGCTGTACAGTTTCCGGGCCATCAGTTTGTTGTCGTTGGCGGCGAGGGTTGGCACCGCGGCGTGATCGGGCTTGCAGCGTCGAAGATCGCTGAAAAGCTGAATAAACCTGCGATCGTACTATCCATTGAAAACGGCGTGGCCCACGGAAGCGCCCGGACGGTCGGCGATTTCCATCTCCTTAACGCGCTTGAGAATTGCTCCGATATTTTTGTCCAGTTTGGCGGCCACGCGGCGGCGGCAGGACTTCAAATAGAAACAAGCCGGGTAGATGAGCTGCGAAAAAGGCTGGATGAATTTGCGCGTACCGCGCTCGGCGACTCCGATCCGATGCCGGTATTGAATATCGATGCGGTTGTGACCAGTGATACTCTTGGGCTTGACCTGCTGGACCGCCTATCTTCCCTTGAACCTTTCGGCGTCGGGAATTCCAAGCCCGTTTTCGTGACCCGCGGGCTTACGCTGCTGCGCGATCCGTTGGTGATGAAAGAGAAACATCTAAAATTTGATCTTGTCGACGCGAATCGCAAACGGTTCGAGGCCGTGTGGTGGGACGGCGTCGAACGATCAAACGGGCAAACTTTCGCACCCGGAACCGGCATCGAATTGGCTTACACAGCCGATGCCAATACATGGCAAGGCGTACGGCGATTGCAGCTTGTCGTCGAGGACCTGGACATTCATACTTAGATAGGCGTGGCGGTCAAAAAGAACGAAACAGTCAAACAATTTCAACTGCGTGCGCGGCTCCCGAAAATACTTGGGCTCGCTGCCGCGGTAGTGCTTGTCGTGACGGTCGGCCTGATCGCCTATTCGATATTCTTTCGCAAGCCGGATCCGACATTCAGGATGTCGAATTTCCCGGCGAATCTGTCTCAGGACGTGGTCGCCACTGTCAACGGCTACGAACGCCGCGAGATGGACGGCCAACGCACCCTCTATTTCATACGCGCCGACAAGGCAACATCGTTTTCGGACAATCACCAGGAACTTGAGAATGTCTTTTTGGAAGTATTTGGCGAGGACGGAGCTTCGTCAGACAAGATCTCGGCGCTGAAGGCCGTTTACGTTCCCGCCGACAACAAGAATTTCACGGCCTATTTTGCCGGATCGGTCAATATTGATACCCGCGACCATCTCAAGGTCAAAACTGAACAGGTAACATACACAAAAGAAAATGAGACCGCCGCGGCGGAAGAGGCTGTCGAATTCGAACGGGCCAATGTCCGGGGAAGTTCATTTGGGGCGATCGTTCGCGTCACCGAAAAGCAGGTCGAATTGCTTAGGGATGTAAAGGTGCATGCGGACAGCGAAGCAACGTCCGAACGCTCGGCCTTGACGGCCGGCTATGCGGTATATGACCAGGGCAATGAGAGGATCGATCTGTCCAACGGGATGACCGCCGAATTGGCCTCCGCATCCGAGGCCGAAAAACCAGCGCGGATAAGTACACTGAAGGCTGGCCGATCGACCGCATTTCTTGGAATTGGTACTGAGGAAAAACGGTCCATCGATAAGATCGAACTTTTCGAAAATGTTCATATTGAAAGCCGTGAAGGCGACGGGCCGCTGACACGGATCGATTCGCAATACGCGCATTATCAGAAGCCGATAGACCGGTTTGACCTGCGCGGCGGCGTCCATATCCTTACGGAAGGCGGTTCGGGCCCGACAGAGGTTCGGGCTGAAAATGCGGTCTATGATCAGGATGACGGCCGGGTCGACCTGACCGGCAATGCCTCGGTCGCGCAAGGATTGAACCTTGTAAAAGGCGGCGTGATACACGCTGAATTGAATGCCGCAAAAAAGGTCAGGTTTGCCGAAGTTTCCGAAAACGCCTCGGTCAAACAGACAACCGCTGAACGCTCGACAGAAGTGTCCGGGCCAAGGATCAAGGCCGCATTTAGCGACGATCAGGCGCTGACTTCCGCTAATGTGATCGGGCAGGGCCTTGCTGTCCTGGTGCCGACGGATCCGGGTGAGTACACGAAGCTGACAATGTCTGCCGCCCAAGCGATCGATGTGACGTTCAAGGGTGAGGGCATGCTTGACAAGATGATCACCAAGGGGCGAACGAACATTAAAATGGATGTTCCCAACCGTTCGCCCGATGCCGCTAACAAATCAGTCGCGGCCGATAATGTGACGACCGAGTTCGCGGCGAATGGAAAGGATATGAGCCGCGCGGTAGCTGTCGGCAATGCGCAGCTTATTCTCTCGCCCCTGGCCTCTTCGGAAAATAATTATCAAACTACGGTGAATGCTCCGCGTTTCGATTGCGAGTTTTTCCCGGCCGGAAGCGATCCGAAGACATGTATTGCTTCGGCCGCGGTAAAGACCGTGCGTGTTCCAACCCGGCCCGCCGCCGATCGGGGAACACAGACGTTGACATCCGACAAGCTGACGGCAAACTTTGATGCGGGCTCGCGTGAGCTTGCTTCGCTTGAGGCCCTTGGAAATGCAAAGTTTAACGAGCGCGACCGCAACGGCACTTCGGAGAAGATCACCTACACGACCGCAGATCAGACGGTGCGGCTTCGCGGCGGCAGTCCGAATGTTTGGGACGGCAAGGCGCGGGCAAAGGCCCCGGAGATCGATTGGAATACGCGTGACGAGGTGTCGGAACTTCGCGGCGGGGCCAGTACGACGTATTACAGCGTTTCAAACACCGGCGGTGCGGCCCCGTTCGCAAAATCGGAGAAACCGGTTTATGTGACAGCTGACAATGCAAGATTCGATCACCGTGCCGAGGTCGCCGTCTTTTCCGGCAATGCCCGCGGGTGGCAGGACAAGAACTATGTCCGCGGCCATCGTTTGACGATGTCCGAGAAGGACGGCCGGTTCGTTGCCGAAGAGAACGTGCAGAGCCTGCTCTATGATGCAAAGAGACGCGAGAACGGGGCCGAAACTAACCAGCCTGTCTTTGTGGCAGCACAAAAGCTCGTTTACACCCGCGATGACCGGCATATCCGATATGAGAACAACGTTGATATCCGCCAGGGCAAAGACCGCATCACCGGCGGAACAGCCGACATTTTTCTTAACGAGAACGACGAGCCTTCAAAGACGGAGGTCCGCCAGAATGTCGTTATGACGCAGCCGGACCGCCGGGCAACGGGCGATTATGTCCGCTACGATTCGGAGGGCGAGACCGCTGTCCTGGAAGGCTCGCCGGCAACAGTTGAAGATTCCGTGCAGGGCCGCACGCAGGCATCTGAAATAACCGTGAATTTGAAAGAGAACCGCTTTGCGGGCCAAGGCCCGTCAAGGCAGAACTCTGCCGGACGTATGCGGTCCGTTTACAAACCGCAAAATCAGTAGATCTGCACGTCTCTGTATTTCGGAAACTGAGTTGATAATTTACAATAAAGGTTTGGCAATTTGGAGATCGCCGATCGTTGACCGTGGACGCAAGACCTCAAAAAGAACCGGCCGCCGTTAACGGCAATTCGGCCAAGGCGGGTGAAAGATCTGTTGCCGCTGAGCACCTGCAGAAAACCTATGGCCGCCGGCGTGTGGTTGACGATGTCAGCTTTTTTGTTGACCGCGGCGAGGTCGTGGGCCTACTGGGAGCGAACGGTGCAGGGAAGACGACGAGCTTCTATATGCTCGTCGGCCTTGAGACGACCGAGCGGGGAAATGTTTTTCTTAACGGCCAGGATGTCACCAAACTCCCGATGTATCTGCGGGCGCGGCTTGGGCTTGGCTATCTGCCGCAGGAAGCGTCGATCTTTCGCAAGATGACGGCCGAGCAGAATATCCTCGCTGTGCTCGAAACCATGCCGATGAAGCGGGCCGAACGCTTCGAACGGCTGGACGAACTTTTGGAAGAATTCGGTGTGGCCCATGTCCGGCGGACACGCGGCGATGCTCTTTCGGGCGGTGAACGCCGGCGTGTCGAGATCGCCCGCTGCCTCGCGACTGAACCGCAATTTATTTTGCTGGACGAACCATTTGCCGGCATCGACCCGCTCGCGATCGACGATATACGCGAGATAATCCTCTATCTCAAACAGCAGGGAATCGGCATTTTCATAACCGACCACAACGTCCGCGAAACCCTTTCGATCACTGACCGGGCTTATATAATGACCGAGGGCCGCATTCTTCGTTCGGGCACGCCGAAGGAATTGGTTTCAGACGCCGAGGTCCGGAGGCATTATCTTGGCGAACGGTTCTCGCTCTAGCTTCTTTATTAGGCACTACTTCAGGTGGTCAAAGCCGCTGGTTGATTGAACGAGGCGATGGATCTCCGGTTCGGCATCGATGCGCGGGATGAGAAAACGGTCAGAGCCGTTTTCGCACAGCCTGATCTCGGTCGTGACAGCCGAGGCATAGCCCGCCGACTCGACGGCATTACGCTCACGCGCGGAAACGTTTCCATTCGGATAACAGAAATGGATCAGGCTCCGGCCCAGCTCTTGTTCCAGCGCGGCCTTTGACAATTGAAGTTCATTCTTCAGCCGTTCTGAGCCGACGTTCGTGAGGATCGGATGAGCGGCGGTGTGCGAACCGATCTCGACCCCGGCTTCGGCCATTTCGCGGGCCTGGCCCCAGGTCAATGCAGAAAACTGTTGCGGCGGCGTTTCGGGGACAGTCACGTCCATAGCCTGCGCCAGCCCGGCAAGATAGGCGTCCTTTTCCTCATCAGACAATTTTTTAAGCTCAGAATTTATCGCACCCGCCGCGGCGAGACGCGATTCGGGCCCGCCAAGCGGCACGTCAAACGCCCTTTCGCCTATCTCAAAAGTTATGCGACCGCGTTGCGTTTTGGTCAAGATGTAACGTGCCTTGTCCGTCCATATCCAGCAGTTGCCCCCAACGAAATCCGTCACTAGATAGATGGCCGCGGGAACGTCAAAGGTCTTTAGGACGGGAAAGGCAATATCGTAGAAATCATGATATCCGTCGTCGATCGTGATGACGGCCGAGCGTTTCGGCAGTGTCTCTTTGGCTTTAAGCCGTGCCGCCGCCTCGCTTAGCGAGATGATCTTGTAATGACGGGTCAGGTAGCGAAGATGGATCTCGAAAGTCTTGCGGGAAGTTTTACCGAATTCCTCGCCCTCGCTGAATCGGTGATACATCAGCACGGGGAGCTTTGCCCGATTCAGAAAGCGGAACGGAGCGAAGGCGTTGAGGCGGACAAGCAGGTTTGCGACGGCGGTCTTGTTCATTCAGCACCTCTCGCAAGCCGGGCCTTCAGCCGCCGTCGGAGTTCGTCCTTTTCCCGTTTGGTCGGAAGCCGGTACCGATTGCCGAGGCTTGTGTCCTGCGTTGTCCGCGAATAGTCACCCGAGGCGATCGCGGCCACCGCATTCGCGATGAGACGGGCCGAATCTTCCCGAAGCGTTGCCCGGTAGCTATCGATAAAAGCTTCGAAATCGAGGCCGAATGAACGATCATATTCCAACGGAACTTTCGTCTGCAGGACAATGTCGCCGGTGTCAACTTTCGAGGCAACAAAGTGTGCCGTCAGGCCGACCTCAGGCTCGTCATTGAATAATTCCCAAAATACCGGCGGCCCGCCGCGATAGAAAGGTGCCAGGCCCTGATGCAGATTTATCGAACCGAGGCTTGGGATGGAAAAAACCGTTTCTTTGACAATATTCGTTCCAAAGATGACGCCCAGATCGGCATTGGCTGCTTTTAACATTCGAACTGTGTCGCTCGAGTGATAATTTTCTACATCGGCAGCCGCGATGCCGAGTTCCGCGGCAGCGATACGAGTAAGGTCTTCTCGGGAGAAATTCGGTTCTCCGTTCGTTCGGAACAGTTTAGCCGCCGTGGCTAACATGCCGTCGTACTTGATCGACCTCTTCAGTTTCTCAAACCTGCTTCGGGCAGGTGCCGCAGCCGTCTCGATAAACACACCAACAAGCTCAACGCCTTTCAGCATTGCAAGATGCTTGATGACAAGATCTGCACCTCCATGGGTCAGCAGAATAACGCGCATATCGGATCAATTTGCAGAAAGCCGCACGTGAGAATTAGGGGTTTACCTTCTTTTCGTGCATTTTCGTGCTCCGATTTCGCGAGTTTCGTGGTAATGGAGCGAAAACCCTGACCACGAAATCCACGAAACAAAAGCACGAAAATACACGAAAAGATGGCAATATTTCCGTGCTTGCGGACCTCTGCATTAGGTCAGGCGTTCTCCTTCATTGCTTCCGGCAGTTGGGTTTGCGGTTGGCGGTCGCTTGTTACGTCGTGCTGAAGATTTTCGCTGCTGAGCCGATTCTCCCAGGCCGCCTTTACAAATGCCGTGAACAGCGGATGGGCCGCAAGCGGCTTTGACTTATACTCCGGATGGAACTGGCAAGCCACGAAAAATGGATGCTGGGCACGGTCAAGCTCGACCATTTCGACGAATTTGCCGTCAGGCGAAATGCCGCTGAATACAAGCCCTTCCTTCTCAAGCAACTGGCGATATTCCGGGTTGAACTCGAACCGATGACGGTGCCGTTCGCCTATCTCTTCCTGGCCGCCATAGATCTCACGGGCGAGCGAGCCGTCCTTCAGCCGGCACGCCCATTCACCGAGCCGCATCGTGCCGCCAAGTTCATCAACGCCGACGAGATCACGGAGCTTGAAGATTATTGGGAACGGCGTTTCTTCATTAAATTCTGTCGAATCGGCATCACGAAGGCCGCAAACGCTTCTTGCAAATTCTATACAGGCGGTCTGCATTCCAAGACAGATGCCAAAGTACGGCGTGCCCGACCGGCGGGCATATTTGATCGCCCGGAGCATGCCTGAAATGCCGCGTTTTCCGAAGCCGCCGGGCACGAGTATCGCGTCGAAGTCATGCAGTTCGGTCTCGTAGTCGTCCTTCATCAGATTTTCGGATTCTATCCACGTTACGTTGACGCGTAAATTATTTGCGACGC